>NZ_NFLY01000026.1:0-37319 GCF_002161155.1 Massilimicrobiota sp. An105 | reverse complement strand
CGAACACAGAAGTTAAGCATCACAGCGGCGAAGATAGTAGGCAACTGCGAAAATAGCACGCTGCCAGTCCATGTGAGGGAATAGTCATTCTATTCCCTTTCTTTTTTTTATTCTCATTCCTTTTTTGACAGATAATTCATCATAACAAGTGCAAAAAAAAACTCCAAGATTGGAGTATTTATCTTTTATTTATTTTTTAATAAACTTGCAGCAGCTTCATCAACAACTAAAATACAATCAGGATGATCTTGTAAAGCACTTGCAGGTACATCTGTTGTTTTTGGTCCTTCAACTGTAGCTTGAATAGCTTTTGCTTTTCCTTCACCAGAAGCAATAAGAAGCACTTTTTTAGCTTTCATAATATTTGCAATCCCCATACTTACTGCTTGAGTAGGTACATCTTCAATTTTACCATTAAAGAATAAACGTGCATTGTCTTCAATTGTAGATTGTTTTAAATCAACCTTGTGAGTAACTGAATCAAAAGGTGTTCCTGGTTCATTGAAACCAATATGTCCATTAGAACCAATTCCTAATAATTGAATATCAATAGGATTGTCTTCTAATAATTGGTTATATGCTTTACATTCTTCATCAATATTGCCATTTCCTTTTGGAACATGAACATTATTCATATCAATATCTAATTCATTGAATAAGTTATGACACATAAAATAATGATAACTTTGAGGATGAGATTGATCTAAACCAAAATATTCATCAAGATTAAATGATTTAATATCTTTGTATGAAGTTCCATTTTTCTTGTGATCTTCTCTCATCAATTCATAAAGTCTAATAGGTGTAGATCCCGTAGCTAAACCTAAATTAGCAGTTGGATTGTTTTTAACAACATTCAACATAATTTCACAAGCTTTTTGACTTGCTTCTTCATAATCTTTTACAATAATGACTTCCATCTTTGTCCCTCCTATAATATACTTTTATTATATAACAAGCATAGTGAAATGAAAAGCTATATTTTCATATTTTGAAAATTATAAATTTAATAAATATAGAAAGTTTAATCTTTATTTTATATTGAAAATAAGGTAAAATAAATTTATATGGAGGTAGGTCAAAATGACAATGATTAAAGGTATTGCGGCATCTAATGGTATTGCAATTGCTAAAGCATACAAATTAGTTATGCCTGATTTAACAGTAACTAAAGAAACTGTTGAAGATGTAGAAAAAGAAATTAAAGCTT
Source organism: Massilimicrobiota sp. An105 (assembly GCF_002161155.1). NCBI lineage: Bacteria > Bacillati > Bacillota > Erysipelotrichia > Erysipelotrichales > Erysipelotrichaceae > Massiliimicrobium > Massilimicrobiota sp. An105. The sequence goes on along the minus strand of NZ_NFLY01000026.1, from coordinate 36,109 downwards.
ATGAAGATGCAATGGATTGCACAAGTAAGCAACTTGAAGCTATTAAGGAAGCTGCTTCAAAAAATTTATCTGCTGAAGAAGCTGCAGTTTTTGATGCACATGCTTTGGTTTTATCTGACCCTGAATTAAAAACACAAGTTGAAGATAAAATTAAAAATGAAAAATGTAATGCAGCTGCTGCTTTAGAAGAAGTAGCTAATACATTTGTAGCAATGTTTGAATCTATGGGTGATGAATACTTTAGAGAAAGAGCTGCTGATATTAAAGACGTTTCTCGTCGTTTATTAGCTAATCTTTTAGGAAAATCATTACCTAACCCTGCTTTAATTGATGAAGAAGTTGTGATTATTGCTGATGATTTAACACCTTCTGATACAGCACAATTAAATAAAAATTTAGTTAGAGGATTTGCTACAAATATTGGTGGAAGAACTTCACACTCTGCTATCATGGCAAGAAGTTTGGAAATTCCTGCTGTTGTTGCTTGTAAAACAGTGACTGATGAAGTTAAAGATGGAGATATGATTGCTCTTGATGGTATTGAAGGAGTTGTTATGATCAATCCTGATGAAGATACTATTAAAGAATATACTCAAAAACGTGATGAATATATTGCATATAGAGAAGAACTAAAGAAATTAGTTAATGAAAAAACAGTTTCAACTGATGGTCATCATGTTGAATTAGTTGCCAACATCGGTTCACCAAAAGATTTAGCTGGTGTTAAAGAAAATGGTGGTGAAGGTGTAGGTTTATTTAGAACTGAATTCTTATATATGGAATCTGCTGAATTACCAAGTGAAGATAAACAATTTGAAGTATATAAAGAAATTTTAGAAGGTATGGCTGGTAAACCTGTTGTTGTAAGAACACTTGATATTGGTGGAGATAAGGAAATCGAAGCTATTGATTTACCTAAAGAAATGAATCCATTCTTAGGTGTACGTGCAATTCGTTTATGCTTCCAAAGAGAAGATATTTTTAGAACTCAATTAAGAGCATTATTAAGAGCTTCTGTTTACGGTGATTTAAGAATCATGTTCCCAATGATTGCGACATTAGGAGAATTTAGAAAAGCTAAAGGTATCTTAATGGAAGAAAAAGAAAAATTGGTTGCAGAAGGTGTTAAAGTATCTGATACTTTACAAGTTGGTATCATGATTGAAATTCCTGCTGCTGCAGTTTTAGCTGATCAATTTGCTAAAGAAGTTGATTTCTTCTCAATTGGTACTAATGATTTAATTCAATATACATTCGCTGCTGATAGAATGTCTTCAGGTGTATCTTATTTATATCAACCATTTAACCCTTCAATCTTACGATTGGTTAAACATGTTATTGAATCAGCACATAAAGAAGGAAAATGGGCAGGTATGTGTGGAGAAATGGCAGGAGAACCAATGGCAGCTCCATTATTACTTGGTTTAGGATTAGATGAATTCTCAATGTCTGCAACTTCAATTTTGGCACAAAGAAAATTAATTAGAGAATTATCTCAAAAAGAAATGGCTGATTTAGCTAATCAGGCAATTAATTGTACAACAATGGAAGAAGTTGTTGAATTAGTTGAAAAAGTTATTAAAAAATAGAACATACAATAGAATTTAAAATGTAAAAAGGACAGTGTTCATTGTGAACGTTGTCCTTTTTTAAAAATATATTCAGCAATAATTTCTACTATTTTTTCTAAAAAATCCTGATCATTTAAAGTAAATCTATTAAAATAGGGGGAATCAATATCTAAGACACCCATTAATTCATTTTGTACGATTATAGGAATAACAATCTCACTTTTACTACGACTATCACAAGCAATGTGACCACTAAATTGATGTACATCTGCGACACATATTGTTTGATGTAATAAAGCTGCTTTACCACAAACACCTTGACCAATAGGAATCCTTAAACAAGCTACTTTACCTTGGAAAGGACCTAAAATGAGTTCATGATTATCAACGAGATAAAATCCTACCCAATTAATATCTGGAATGATTTCATTTAAGAAAGCAGACATATTTGCCAGGTTAGCAGTGATATTTTCCTCATCTTTCACTAATTCATAGGCTTGCTGTAAAAATAATTGTGTATTCATTGCTTTCACCTCTCTTTTTTAGTATAACATAAATATATCATAAATGAGAGGTAGTAGAAATGGAAAAACAAAAATTCAGTGACTATGGTATGTTTGAAGGACATCCTGAATATGAACTGGCTGCACAAAGGTGTGAAGATATATATCAAAGAAGATATGACTTAAGAAGTGATTTTGCAAGAGATTATACCAGAATTATCTTTTCACAAGCGTATCGTCGTTTAAAACATAAAACACAAGTTTTTTTTGCTGTCGAAGATGATCATGTTTGTACACGCAGTGAACATGTCAATCTGGTTGAGTCTATCTCATATACAATTGCACATCAACTAGGTCTAAATACAGAACTTACAAAAGCCATTGCAGTAGGACATGATTTAGGTCATGCTCCTTTTGGGCATGGTGGTGAAACTATTTTGACTGATATTGCTAAATCTCATGATTTAGATAAGTTCTGGCATGAAAAAAATAGTTTACATTTTGTAGATCATATTGAATTATTAGAAGATAATAACCATTATCAGCATAATTTAAATCTTACATATGCTGTACGTGATGGAATTATATCTCATTGTGGAGAAATGAATCAAAAATATATTCAAAGAAGAAAAGAATATATCAATCTTAATGATTATCAATATGCAGGACAATACAATCCATGGACATATGAAGGATGTGTTGTAAAGATGGCTGATAAAATTGCTTATTTGGCTAGAGATATTGAAGATGCTTTACGTTTAAATGTTTTAACACAATCTCAAATTGATGAATTAAGAACACAATTAAATCAAATGGGGAATTATCAATTTCATGCGATTAATAATGGTTCTGTTGTTAATTATTTTATACATGATGTGGTGGAAAATTCTTGTGTAGAAAAAGGAATAGGCTTATCTCAGGAAGCTTTTGATAAAATGAAATTTATTATGAAATTCAATTATCAAAATATTTATTTAATTAAAAGGGTTCAAGTTCATGAAAAATATGTGTCTTTAATTTTGCATTCTATTTTTGTTTTTTTATATGATTATAAAAACCATGATGATTTTATTAAAGATTTAAAGCAGGATTTAAAACAATATCCAAAGTTAATAGGTCATTATTTAGCGTGGCTAGAAAAATACGCTGTTATAGAAAATTATTCGAGAAAAAAAGAATATCATAATCATGTTGTTTATGATTTTATCCATGATTCTCAAGCTTTTGAAAAAAGTATTATAGATTATCTAGCAGGAATGAGTGATGCATTTATTATTCAGCTTTTTAATGAGTTGATTTCTTTTTAAAAGATATTCAAGTCTTTTATGAAATATGATAAAATGAAGCGAGAAATGAGGGGAAATAATTATGCCAATCAAAATACCAGATAATTTACCTGCTGCTAAAATATTAAAAGAAGAAAATATATTTATTATGAGTGAAACACGTGCAACAACACAACGCATTAGACCGTTAAAGTTATTAATTTTAAATATTATGCCTACCAAAATTGTAACGGAAACACAATTATTAAGATTATTATCTAATACACCTTTACAAATTGAAGTAGATTGGATTCACATGGCAAGTCATGAATCTAAAAATGTTTCAAAAGAACATTTATTGGCTTTTTATAAAACTTTTGATGATATTAAAGACAATAAATATGATGGTTTAATTATTACAGGAGCACCAGTTGAAAAACTTGAATTTCAAGATGTGGATTATTGGGATGAATTGACAACATTATTAGAATGGTCTAAAACGCATGTTTTTAGCAGTTTCTTTATTTGTTGGGCAGCACAGGCAGCCTTACATTATTTTTATGGCGTTTCTAAGTATCTATTACCACATAAATTAACTGGTGTATATCTACATCATACGAATGTTGAAAAAATGCAAAGAAAAATTTTGCGAGGTTTTGATTATCAATTTTATGCACCCCATTCACGTTATACCAGTGTATCTAAAGAAGATATTGAAAAGATAGATGACTTAGATATTTTAGCTGAATCAAAGGATGCAGGGGTTTATATAGTTGCTTCAAAAGATGGATCACGCTTTTTTGTGACTGGACATCCTGAATATGATCCTGATACTTTAGATAAGGAATATAAAAGAGATTTGTCTAATCCAGATATTATCAGTGAAATGCCAAAAAATTATTATTTGAATGATGATGTCAATAATGAAATACAAGTCAAATGGCGTTCTCATGCTTACTTGATTTTTGCAAATTGGTTAAATTATTATGTTTATCAACAAACGCCATATAATTTAGATGATTTAAAAGAAAGATGATATTTATTAGCAGATTATGGGAAATCTGCTAATAAAATCGTCTTTTTTTGTTGAAAAAGCCTAAAATCAATTGAATTTTATGTGACCTTCATATATAATTTTATTTGGAATGTAATGAAAGAAAGGGTGTTTTAATGAGAAAAAAAATCTGTCAATTGTGTATGTTAGTTATCTCATTAACATTAGTTATAGGGTTAGTTATAAATGTTTCAAATCAAAATAAAGTAGAAGCTGACGATGAATCTATTCCTACTGATGATAGTTTTTTTGTAATTAATGAGGATGGTGAAATTGAATTTATTGATCCTACTGAAGAAGACATGAAACAAATTAAAGAGGAAAACGAAAACCAAGAATATAAAGTTGTAGTCAATGATGGTGAAAATGAAGAAGTCATTGCTGAGTATGACAATTATGCTGATGCTGAAGATACATTTGATCAAATTACTAATCAAGAAGTTTTAAATAAAGCAGCTCGTTTTAGTGTTGAGTCATCAACTAATGATATTAATACTGATGATGTTCAAATATTATTAAATGATGAGCCTTTAGCAAGATCAAATACATATAATATTGTTAAGTTCAAAAGAACTATTAAGTATAATAGCAGTGGAGACGAATATGTAGCAAATATTAATTACACAGAAGTTGATACTAATCGTAGTGGGTACTTAAATCCAACATCAGTGGCAGATGCTGCTTATATTAAGATGGACGGTAGTAGCTATATATGTAAAGTTGGAGGAGTAGTTATAAAGGTTAAAGCCAGTGATGTTGCAGGTACACCTACTTATCAAGAAGCCGACAATAATAAGAATTTAAGTTATTATACAGTAAGTGGTGGTAAATTATATCATTACTATTCTTATTATTTATCTGCATCTAATATATCTCGCTATTCAACAACGGTAGGATATAAACCATCTTATTTAGATTCTGGAAAGAAATATTATAGCTATGATGGGCATTATTTTTATACTACCTTTGAAAAAATGATTAATGATTATAGAAATAATACATATAAAAATTCTGTGAATTATAGTAATCCATACTATAATTATTATCAGTATGTATCACTACGTTCTAAAACAAATTTATCTGCTGAGCAGTTAAATAACAGAATTAATAATGTAGTTAATACACCAACATCGTCTAAGATGTATAATAAAGCACAGGCTTTTATCGATGCACAAAACAAATACGGTGTAAATGCTTTGGTTATGTTTGGGATAGCTTGCAATGAAACGGCATATGGTACAAGTAATATAGCAAAAACAAAAAATAACTTATTTGGATTGAATGCGGTTGATTCAAGCCCTGGGCAAAGTGCAAATTATTTTGCAAGTGTCGAGCAATGTATCAATGAATTCGCGTATGAATGGATGTCTAAAGGATATTTAGATTCATATGATAGTCGTTATAGAGGTCCTCATTTAGGTGATAAGCATAGTGGTTTGAATGTCAAATATGCATCTGATCCTTTTTGGGGAGAAAAAGCTGCTTCACAAGGGTATTCAATCGATACATCAAAAGTAGATTATAATCATTATTCAATAGGAATTGGCACTGCTGATGTTATAAATGTCTATAATCAAGCAAATCCTAAATCTACGATTTTATATAATTCTGAAGCTGTAGTTTCAAGTGGACAATCTGCTGTTGTATATGATTATCCATTACTTGTTTTAGGAAAAGTAACTGGTAGCGATGGACAAACATGGTATAAAGTACAGACTGATGTTCCTTTAAATGAAAGTAGAACAAAAAGAGATGTTAATGCATTATATGATTTTTCTAATCATTATGGATATGTGAAAGCAAATGAAGTAACGCTATTAGGACAAGTAGAATCTACTTATTCTAAGGGAGATGTTAGTTTGGATGGGAAAATAAGTCCAACAGATTATGTTTTGGTAAGAAGATATCTATTAAAAACTGTAACTTTATCATCTACTCAAATAGAAGTTGCTGATATGAATAGTGATGGGAAAATATCGCCAACCGATTATGTTGGTATTCGAAAGATTTTGTTGAATTTAAATTGAAAGGAATTTTAGAATGAAGAGAGTTTATAAATTATTATTATGTTTATTTATATTATTTGGAACTTTGGTAATTAATACATCAAAAACATTTGCAGCTGGTGTTAGTTTATCGGCATCTAGCACATCTATAACTATCGGACAAACAATCACTTTTACATTGAGTGTTACTGACTGCTATGCACTTATTAATAGTGCAAGTTCAAATAATGGAAGTGTTTCTGGAGGAAGTGGAGATATTGATGCGTTAGGAGAAACTAAATATGTTACTTATACAGTTACTCCTACTTCAGTAGGAAGTGGTTCTTTTACAGTTAGTGGAGTATATTCAGCTTATACAGGGTCTTCTGAAGATCAATCTTTTAGTAAAAGCATTAGTTTTAATGTAAAAGATAAAAGTTCTTCAGGTGGAAATCAAAATTCAAACTCTAGTTCAAGCACAAATAGTACACAGTCTACAACAAATACAGCTGAAGAAGTAAAACAAGAAGATACACGTTCAAAAGAAAATTCTTTAGCTAGTTTATCTGTTAGTGAAGGAACTCTTTCCCCTTCTTTTAAGGCTTCTACAACAAGTTATACTGTAAATTTACCTGCAGATAAAACAAAAATTACAATTTCTGCAAAAGCTAAGGATAGTAAAGCTTCGGTTAGTGGAACTGGTGAAAAAAAATTAGATGTTGGTAAAAATACTTTTACAGTAAAATGTACAGCTGAAAATGGAAGTGTAAAATCATATAAAATCGTTGTTAATGTTGATGAAACTCCACTTGTATATACCGAGTATAACGGAAATAAATTAGGGGTAGTTAGAAATTTAGATGGAATTGAAGGACCAAATAAGTCTTTTAAAGAAACTCAAGTTTCTTTAGATGGAAAAGAAATTCCTGCATGGACTAGTGAACAGATGAATAAAACAATTGTTTATTTAGTAGATGGAAATAATGAAAAAAGTTTTTATTTATTTGAAGATGGAAAAGTAACTTCTAAATTTGAACCTATATCTTTAAATGGTATTAATATGTTCATTGTTGATATTCCTGAAAAAAATCAAAACATTGATGGTTTAAAATTTACTACTTTAAAAATAGAAAAATTAGATATACCAGGTTGGATTTTTGAAGATAAAAAATTTGAGAATTATGAATTAATTTATATCATGTTAGAAAATGGTAATATGGCATATTATCTTCATGAAAAAACAGAAAATACTTTAATGTTATATTCTGATGGATTTTTACAACAATTTGAAGAAATTGAAAATTTAAAGGAAAAGAATTCTTCAACTGAATTAATGAGAAATATTTTTATCGGCTCTACAGTTGTATTTGCATTATCAACTGCCGTTGTTGGTTATATGTATTTTAATTTTAAGAAAAAATCTATTTCAGCAATTAAAGATTATTATGACAAGAAAAATCAAGGATAATGAATCCTTGATTTTTTAGTCGTCGATATTCATTGATTCATATTCTTTAAGTGTTGTAATAATGTCATCATAGATTTTCTGATCAACATAATTAAGTAATTCATCACTAGAAACAAAACGATATTCAGTGTGTTCATGAGAGATTTGAACATGATCATTGGTTGGAATAGCTAAAAAGCCAATACCAACGGTTTGATAGTCAGGTCGAACGGCTGTAAAAGTATACACTGGTTTGATGATTCTCACATCTAAATTTGTTTCCTCTTTTAATTCTCTAATAAGAGCCTGGTGTGGTGTTTCACCATATTCTAATCCACCTCCAGGAAGTTCCCAAAAACCAAGTCCATCACTAGAAGGACGTACTCTTTTGAGAATCAGGATTTTTTGATGATAAATGACAATAGCTTTGACGGTAATATGAAATCTGATATTTTCCATATGTTTATTCCCTCCATTTTATATATCATATCATTTTTTTTACAAAAAGTATCGTTTTATTAAAAATGTTTGCTATAATAATTGAGAGGTGATTTTAAAATGATTGATTTTTTAGAAGAAGTCTATAAAAGAAAAGATAAAATGATAGAAGATATACAGACATTATGTAAAATACCATCTATTTTAGATGAAACAACAGCTAACGAAGGACAACCATTTGGAAAAGCATGTCGTGATGCGTTAGATGCTATGTTAGAAATAGGTGAGAGAGATGGATTTGTTTGTGAAAATGTTGATGGTTATGCAGGACATATTGATATAGGAGAGGGAGAAGAAACTTTTGGTATTTTAGGACATTTGGATGTTGTGCCTTGCAATGAGAGTGGATGGAACAGTGAACCATATGCAGCAACTTTAAAAAATGGAAAGTTATATGGGCGAGGAGTAGCTGATGATAAAGGACCACTCATTGCCGCATACTATGCTGCTAAAATTATTCATGAATTAAATTTACCTGTAAAAATGAAAACAAGAGTGATTTTTGGATGTAATGAAGAAAATGGTTCAAAATGTATGCAATATTATTTTACAAAGAAACCTTATCCTTCAATGGGGTTTACACCAGATGCAGAATTTCCTGTTGTCTATGGAGAAAAAGCAGGTGTTAATTTTAAAATAATTGGTGAAATTGAAAATGATAATTTAATAGGACTTTATTCTGGAAATAGAGCAAATATTGTTCCAGAAGTTTGTGAAGCTTATTTAACAGGTTCATATAAACAATATAGAGAATCATTTGCTGAATATTTATCTGCTCACCAATTAGATGGATATGTTGAAGAAGAAGGAAATCATACAAAACTTGTTTTGATTGGAAAATCTGCTCATGCCTCTACACCAGAATTAGGAATTAATGGGGCTGTATATATGTGTCATTATTTATCAACTATATCACAAAATCAATTAGTTCAATTTATTGATCAATATTTTTATAATGATTGTTATGGGGAAAAATTAGGTATAGCTTATACGGGATTAATGGGTCCATTAACAGTGAATTTAGGGGTTATCAATTACAAGAATGGACATGTTAATATGATTATAGACATGCGTGTTCCTCATGAAGTGACAGATGAACAGTTGACAGCAAAAATGCAAAAATGTCTTAACGTTTATGGATTAAAAGAAACACATCATTTAGGAAAAGCTTTATATATAGATCCTCAAAGTGAATTGATTCAAAAGTTGCATAATGCTTATGTTGAATTTACAGGTGATCATAATCATCAACCACAGGCTATAGGTGGTGGCACATATGCAAAAACAATGCCTAATTGTGTTGCTTTTGGTATTGAATTCCCAGATAGTGATAATAAGATTCATCAAAATAATGAAGAAATTTCTATTGATGATTTAATGAAGGCAACAGCTATCTATGCAAAAGCTATTTATGATTTGATTAAGGAATAGAGTGAATTCTCTATTCCTTATTGCATAGAAATATGATTTTTGTTATAATATAAACGCTAATTGCAGGCGTGGTGGAATGGTAGACACGCTATCTTGAGGGGGTAGTGGAAGTATTTCCGTGTGAGTTCAAATCTCATCGCCTGCACCATTTTTGTTTTACGCATCTGTGGTGGAATTGGTAGACACGCTATCTTCAGGCGGTAGTGGATTTAATCCGTGTGAGTTCGAGTCTCATCAGATGCACCAATTGATTGAGCATTGTTTATCAATGTGTTTTTTTATTATTGGAGGATTTTTATGAATCAAGAAATTATACAAAAAATGGCTGAAGAATTATCCATTCAAGAACAACAAATTCAAAATGTTTTATCTTTATTAGAAGAAGGAGCTACTGTTCCTTTTATAGCACGTTATCGTAAAGAAAAAACAGGTGGATTAAATGAAGAACAAATTAGAGAAATTTCAAAAGTATATGAATATCAGGTCAATCTTCAGGAACGAAAAGATGATGTTATTCGTTTAATTGATGAAAAAGGTTTATTGACTGAAGAATTAAAACATAATATTTTAAATGCTTCTAAATTAAGTGAAGTTGAAGATTTTTATAGACCATTTAAAGAGAAAAAGAAAACTAAGGCATCTATTGCTAAGGCAAAAGGATTAGAGCCATTGGCTCAATCGATTTTAAAATTACCTAGAACTTTCGATTTGGAAAAAGAAGCCCAAAAATATTTAAATGAGCAAGTATTAACTATTGAAGAAGCTATTCATGGAGCCAAAGATATTATTGCAGAACAAATAAGTGATGAACCACGTTATCGAAAATATACAAAAGATATGATTTATAAGACAGGTATGATCTCATCTCATGTCAAAAAGAAAAATCCTGATCAAGAAGATGGGATTTACGAAATGTATTATGATTATCAGGAAAGGGTTCAGTATATTGCATCACATCGAATTCTTGCGATTAATCGTGCTGAAAAAGAAAAGGTATTAACGGTTTCTATTGATATTGATACAGATCGCTTTATTCAATATATTTATAATGGTGTTATGCGTAGACGTGAATCTTCGCTAGATACCTTTATTGAAGATACTGTTAAAGATGCATTTAAACGTTTGATTTTCCCATCTGTAGAAAGAGAAGTTCGTAATGAATTAACAGAAAAAGCACAGGAACAGGCATTAAATGTTTTTTCAGTAAATTTGGAAAATCTTTTATTACAGGCACCAATGAAAGATAAATATGTATTAGGGGTTGATCCGGCTTTTAGAACAGGATGCAAATTAGCGGCTATTGATCCAACTGGTAAAGTGTTAGATATTCATAAAGTTTTTATTACTATACCTAAAGATGATTACACTAAGGATGAAAAAATATTACTGTCTATGATTCAAAAATACCAAATTGAAATTATTGCCATTGGAAATGGAACTGCCAGCCGCGAAACAGAAAGCTTTATAGCACAGTTTATTAAGAAATATAATCTAGATGTACAATATGTCATCGTGTCTGAAGCGGGAGCTAGCGTTTATTCTGCAAGTACAATTGCTAAGGAAGAATTTCCAGATTATCAGGTAGAAGAAAGGTCAGCTGTTTCTATTGCCAGACGTTTACAAGATCCTTTAGCAGAACTTGTTAAAATTGAGCCAAAGGCTATTTCAGTTGGTCAATATCAACATGATATGAATCAAAAGAAATTAACAGAACAGTTAGATTTTGTGGTAGAAAAAGTTGTCAATCAGGTAGGAGTCAATATTAATACAGCGTCTCCTTCATTACTACAATATGTATCTGGTTTATCAATGTCTACAGCTAAAAATATTGTGAAATATCGTGAAGAACATGGTAAATTTACATCTCGTGAACAAATTAAAAATGTAAAAAAACTTGGAGAAAAAACATATGAATTGGCTGTTGGATTTTTAAGAATTCTATCTGGTAATGAGAAATTAGATGAAACGAGTATCCATCCAGATAATTATAATGATGCGAATCATCTTTTAGAATATCTTCATTTACAAAAAAATGATATTGGTACAAAACATGCAAAAGATGTGATTGAACAAGTATCTATTCAGCAGATTCAAGAAGATTTACACTTGGATTCTTATTTGGCTGAAGATTTAATAGAAGCTTTTATATCTCCACATCGCTCTCCTCGTGATGAATATAATGTTCCTATTTTACGAAAAGATGTTTTAAAAATTGAAGATTTGAAAAAAGGAATGAAATTACAGGGAGTTGTGAGAAATGTTGTTGATTTTGGTGCCTTTGTTGATATTGGATTAAAAAATGATGGTTTAATACATATTTCTAAAATGTCATCTCATAAAGTGAAACATGCTTTAGATGTATGTCATGTTGGAGATATTTTAGATGTATATGTATATGATGTTGATTTGAAGAAAAAAAGAGTTGCTTTATCATTAATGGAGGTGGCATAAATGGAATTTATATATTATCCGCGTTGTAGTACATGTTTAAAAGCTTTAAAAAAGCTTAAAGAACAGGGAATAGATGTGACATTACGAGATATTGTCAATGAAACACCGACTCAAGAAGAATTACTGTGCTGGATACGTCAAAATGGAAAAGGAATCAAACCATTTTTTAATACATCTGGAAAACTTTATCGTGAAATGAATTTAAAAGATAAAATAAATGATATGAATGAAGATGAAGCAGCATTGTTATTATCTCAAAATGGTATGTTAATCAAGCGTCCATTGCTTATTGATGGTGAAAAAATTATTATTGGATATCAAAAAGAAATTTATGAAAAATAGATTTCTTTTTTTATTATTTATTTTGAAATGATTTTATATCTGTTATACTAAAGAAAAGATAGAATGAGGTGAAAAAATATGAATCAAGAAATGAAACAAACAGTCAATGAAATCAAAAAAGCTGTTATTGGGAAAGATGAGGTTATTATTCAAATATTGGTTACTTTACTTTCTAGGGGACATATTTTGCTTGAGGACATTCCTGGTGTTGGAAAAACAAATCTAGCATTAGCATTATCAAAAAGTTTACAGCTAGATTATCACCGTATTCAATTAACACCAGATATTATGCCAAGTGATATCGTTGGATTTACGATGTATAATCCACAGACACAGCAATTTGAATATAAAGAAGGAATTGCTTTTTGTCATCTTTTATTAGCAGATGAAATGAATCGTACATCTAGTAAAACACAGGCAGCTTTATTAGAGTTGATGGAAGAAGGACAAATGACTGTAGATGGAAAAACATATGTATTACCTCAGCCATTTTGTGTCATTGCTACACAGAACCCTTTTGGCTCTGCTGGAACGCAACTATTGCCTGATTCTCAAATGGATCGTTTTATGAGTCGATTAAGTTTAGGTTATCCTCAATTTGAAGAGGAAATAGAAATGATGAAACAACGTCAAAAATCTAATCCTTTAGATGATATACAATCAGTTTTATCGCCTGAGATGATACTGCAATATCAAAAGATGATTGATCAGATATATGTTCATGATGATATTTATCATTATATCATGCAAATCATTACTGCAACACGTTCACATTCTCAAATTGAACAAGGTGTATCACCACGTGGTTCTTTAGCTATCATGAAAACGGCTAAAGCCTATGCATTTTTAAATGACCGTGATTATGTGATTCCACAAGATGTCCAATATGTTGCACCAATGGTTTTGGCTCATCGTTTCATACTGACATATGAAGCTAAAATGAACAAAGTCTCTTCATATCAGATTGTAGATGAAATCTTAGAATCAGTTGGAGAACCTCAGTTAAAAGTATGAAAAACTTATTAAAATATTTTTGTTTTCTTGCTTTTTTATATGGATTATGGCGTTTTGTTTCAGGGTATTTTTCATTTTTATTGTTTTTGATGGCTTTTTGTTTAATATGTATATGCCTATTGTTTAGTATTATCCCAATGCGAAAATCAACAATCTCAATAAAAATGCAACAAGCATATTGTTTGCGTGATGAAACTATTAACCTAAGTTTTTGTCGTCAAAGTGTTACACCTATCCCATGTGGTCAGATTATAATTGAATATCAAATGATAGATGTTTTTTCTCAAATTGTAGCTGAAAAAAGCGTATGTCTTCATGATCAGCAAGTAGATGTAGAGATTCCTTGTCCTCATTGTGGTCATTATACGATTCAGGTTCAGAAAATAAAATGTTTTGATTTATTACAATGTTTTTCTTTTTCAAAAACTGTATCCTTACAAAATTCATTTGATGTAATGCCACATTACCATCTTATAGATGTATCTGTTCATCAGGTTCATCAATTGGATGAACAAGGAGAAAATTATTTGACAGATCAAAAAGGTGATGATTATAGTGAAATTTTTGAGATTAGAACATATCGTGAAGGGGATGAACTTAAGCATATTCATTGGAATATGTCATCAAAGTTTCAAGAGTTTTTTGTTAAGGTGGGAAGCCAACCTGTTCACGAAAATCTTACTCTTGCGATAGAATATAAAGAAAACAATACATTCTATGATTTACAGTTTGATTATTTTTATTCTTTATGTATTTCTTTATTAAAAGAGAATATTGCTTTTGAAATTGTAACTTCATGTGATGTACAAAATATGCATGTGCAATCTATACATTCTGTTGATAATCTTGCAACTACCATTCGATGGATGATGAAAAATCCTATCAAAACTTTAGATAAATCTTTCATGTCACGTTCTTTTTATCAAATAAAGGGACAGAATCTGGAGGTGTATCATTTATGAAAAAAACAATCAACTCCTTTTTTCAACAATACATCATCCATATCATTAATATTTTCATGATTATTTTAGGATGTATAGGTTTGATAGGAAATTATGATCATTCTTTATATTTTCCTGAAAACACATATATAAGTATTATTCTTTTAGGCGTGATAGGAATAGGATTTTACCTTTATTTTATTAAATATCAGACAATGCCTAAAAAACCATGTGTATTCATTTTTATCATTTTATTATTAGTATTGATTATATTATTTCAAAGTGAGTGTCATTATTTTCTCAATAATCTTCAATCTGTTATTGAATTTGATTATTTCTTAAAATTTGATGAATTACTTCCTTTAGAATTATATAGTCGAGATATGTTTTATCAAGTTATTATATTCATAATTGGGTTGCCAGTTATCTATTTGATTGTGTCAACTGTATGTACAATGCATTTTTCGTTAATTAAAATCATCAGTTTAATTTTTCTCTTTATGTTTCCAGTATTTATTAATCATGAACTTTCTTCTCAAGAGAGTTATTGCTTTATTATCTTTATCTGTTATGCATTATTATTTACAGTGGCTTTAAAATATCAGCAAAAACAATATACCTTAAAGATTGTGGTTATTATATTATTATGTATAATGTCTGTAACTGCATCTACTTATTTAGAGGGAAATCCTTTGTTTCAACAAGAATCATCATCGGTTTTATCACAAATGATTGATTGGATTGCTAACGGAAAGGGAAATCCTTTAGGAATAGCTACACAAACGGGTATGAGTCGTGATATTGATGGTTCTTTACCTACAGGCAATGTGCAACTTACTAATGGATTGGCTTTAACAGTACAATCTGATATTCCTTTTTCTTCTTATTTGAGAGCTTATTCGCTTGCTAATTACAGTGATAATGAATGGCATGAGGTTACGGAAAATTATGATAATAGTCAGTCTTTAACTATGTATAGCGATTTTTTAATGTTGAATTATTTACCATCTTTTCAAAGTGTTGAAATTCTACCACAACGTCAATATGATTTTCAATTTGTACCATACTATTTTATTGATAATGTTCAAGAGTATCCAGTTCTTTTTGATTCATATATAGAAAGTACTTCTGATTCATTGGATGTTTTATATCTTTATGAAGAAGATCCTCAATTAGGACTAGATGAAAATAGCTATTTTATTTCTGAGCAGTATGATGAAGAATATGAAGATTATGTGTATCAACATTATTTAGATGTTCCAGATGAATTAGAACAACAATTATCGCGTTTATTATATGAAAATGATATTGAATATCCATATGATTTTGATATTGCATCAACAGTCCAACAGGTGCAGGAACTTTTAGCTAAGCAAGCAGAATATGATTTGAATGCAGGAACATTACCTTTTGATAAAGATTTTGTTGAATACTTTCTGTTTGAAAATCATAAAGGAAGTTGTACTCATTTTGCGACTGCTGGAGCTTTGTTGTTAAGGGAGTTAGGTATTCCAACACGCTTTGTAAGAGGATATACAATGCTAGAAAGTGATTTTCATAATGGTGAAGCCAAAATTCCTCAATATCGTTCGCATGCCTGGATAGAAGTTTATGAAAATATGAAAGGTTGGATTCCTTATGAAATGACACCTTCGGGAAATATCGAAGAAATCAGTGATGTTCTTGATGATATAGCAAGTCAAAATCAGCAGACTGCAAATACGAGTGATGTGCCAACAACACAGCCTGAAGAAGATACAATACAGGATACACCTGTAGATTTAGATGTTACAACAAGATCATCTCATCAAAATATATGGATTATTGCTGGGGTATTTGGAATCTTTATATTCATTTTTATTTATCGTTATTTGACAACACATTGGATGATGATCAAAACAAGACGTATGAATAACAATCAGAAAGTTTTAACTTATTATAGAAAAATAAGGAAATTATCTTCTTGGCATAATGTTGATGATGAAGAGTTAAAGAATCTTGCTTATAAAGCTAAATATTCTTCTCATGAAATAAGTGATGAAGAATGGTTTCAATTCCTTCGCTGTTATCAACAATGGATTCATCAATATAGTCAATCATTGAAATGGTATCAGAGATTTATTTTCCAATATATTTTTGGAAATAAATAAAAAGAGATTTTATGAAATGAACCTCCTTATTTGAATGTCCAAATAAGGGGATTCACTTGATGTGAAATCTCTTTTTTATGTTTTATTTATAACGTAAATGTGTTATATCACTATAACATGGAATACCATTTTCATATGTAATCGCAACTTCGCCTTGAATCAATGGAATTAAATAGTCATAAAGTTCTTGAGTGATATCATTATGTTCATCATTGATCCATTCAACAGGAATACGTTGTTCTAAATTGGCAATTTTGAGAACATCCTTATAGGTGTACTCAACTTGATAAGGCTGATTTTGAACACGTTGGAAAGTCATCATAACACCACTGTGTCCTTCCATTGATGTTTGAACAGCCGCTTGTCCAATTTGAAATGATTCTTCTAAATCAACTTTTGAAGCAATATGCATAGCACATCTTTGTAGGACATTTAATTCGATACTACGCACTTTACATTTGAATTCCTGATAAACTAATGATTCTAGGACTTTACCAGTTCCAGAATGCAAAACATGTCCAAAAGCATCACGTTTTGTATATTTAGAATCAGCATCTAAATATTCTCCATTTTCATTTTTAATTCCTTCACTGACAGCAATAATAATATTCTTTTTATGACGAAAAACTTTACGAATATCATCTAAGAATTTTTGCGTTGAAAACGGAACTTCAGGCAAATAGATAAGGTCAGGTGCTTCATTGCATTGCGTTCTTGCTAGCGCACTGGCAGCAGTTAACCATCCAGCATTACGCCCCATAATTTCAACAATTGTAACAGCATTTAATTTATAAATTGAACTGTCATAAGCAATTTCCAGCATAGAAGTTGCAACATATTTAGCAGCTGAACCAAAACCAGGAGTATGGTCAGTTCCCATTAAATCATTATCAATTGTTTTAGGAATACCAATAAAACAAATAGGGGAATGAATAGACTTGGCATAAGCTGATAGTTTTGCAACTGTATCCATAGAATCATTACCACCAATATAATAAAAATCTGTGATATGTAATTGTTCAAAAGTATGGAATAATATTTCATAAGTTTGAGGATCATCTTGATAATTGGGTAGTTTATAACGACACGAACCAAGATACATAGCAGGAGAATGTTTTAATTGTTCTAAAGCTTGTGAATCATTAAATAACTCTCCCAAATCCATATAGCGGCTTTCTAACAATCCCATAATTCCATTGACCATCCCATAAACATGGTCGAATTTTTGGCTTTTGATACATTCATGAATAATTCCTGCCAAAGATGCATTAATCGCAACGGTTGGGCCTCCCGATTGACCAATAAAACAGTTTCTTTTTTTCATGAGTAACTCCTTTCATTTTTCGACATTATTCTATCATTTTTTATATTATAAAAAAAGTGTATTTTTTGAGAAATCAAAAATATTAAAATTTTCGATTCTTTATGATGAAAATAAATTTTTCATGTGGAAATTTCTTATTGATAAGAGTATACTATATGATATAGGAGGAAAGAAAATTATGTCTAAAAAGTATTTATCAATGGATGGAAATACTGCTGCTGCACATGTCGCTTATGCATTTAGTGAAGTTGCAAGTATTTATCCAATTACACCATCTTCTCCAATGGCTGAAAATGCGGAAACATGGGCTGCTCAAGGAAAGAAAAATATTTTTGGATCAGCAGTTAATGTTATCGAAATGCAGTCAGAAGCTGGAGCTGCTGGAGCTGTACATGGAGCATTGCAAGGTGGTGCGTTAGCAACTACATTTACGGCATCTCAAGGTCTATTATTGATGATACCAAACTTGTATAAAATTCAAGGTGAATTATTGCCTGGTGTATTCCATGTTGCTGCGAGAGCTTTAGCAACACGTTCATTAAATATTTTTGGTGATCATCAGGATATATATGCATGTCGTCAAGTTGGTGCGCCTATGATTTGTTCTCATAGCGTTCAAGAAGTTATGGATTTAGGAGGAATTGCTCATTTAACTGCAATTAAGGCAAGCGTTCCTGTTATTCACTTCTTTGATGGATTTAGAACTTCTCATGAAATTCAAAAAGTAGAAGTTATGGATTATGATGTTTTAGAAAGCTTGTTAGATAAAGAGGCATTAAAGAAATTTAAAGAAAATGCATTAAATCCACATACAAATCCAATTGAACGTGGTGGTGCTGAAAATGATGATATCTATTTCCAAGGTAGAGAAGCACAAAATAAACATTATGAAGCTGTTGTTGAAATTGTTGCTGATTACATGAAAAAGATTTCAGAAATTACTGGACGTGAATATGCGCCATTTACATATTATGGAGCAAGTGATGCATCACGTGTGATCATTGCAATGGGTTCTGTAACTGAAACAATTAAAGAAACAATTGATGAAATGAATAAACGTGGTGAACGTGTTGGATTGATTAAAGTTCATTTATATCGTCCATTCTCACCAAAATATCTATTAAAAGTTTTACCAAATACTGTTGAAAAAGTTGCTGTTTTAGATCGTACAAAAGAAATGGGAGCAACTGGAGAACCATTATACTTAGATGTATGCTCTGTATTAAAAGATACAAACATCAAAGTTATTGGTGGACGTTATGGTATGGGATCTAAAGATACAACACCTGGTCAAATCAAAGCTGTATATGATCATTTATTAGATGAAGATCCATTTACATCTTTCACTATTGGTATTAATGATGATGTAACTCATTTATCATTAAAAGAAGACCCTGATTTCCATGTTAATGCTGATTATACTTCATGCTTATTCTATGGTTTAGGATCAGATGGTACAGTATCTGCTAATAAATCTTCAATTAAAATTATTGGAGATCATACCGATTTATATTCACAGGCTTACTTTGCTTATGATAGTAAAAAAGCTGGTGGAGCTACACGCTCTAACTTAAGATTTGGTCATACACCAATTCGTGCAACTTATTATGTCAATAATGCTGATTTTATTTCATGTTCATTAGATAACTATGTATTGAAATATGATATGTTGAAAAACTTAAAGAATGGTGGAACATTCTTATTAAATACAGAATTTGATGAAAAAGAAATTGTTGATTATTTACCAAATAAATTAAAGAAACAATTAGCTGATAAAAATGCTAAATTCTATATCATTAATGCAACAAAAATTGCTAGTGAAATTGGTATGGGAAGACATACAAATACAATTCTTCAATCTGCATTCTTTGCTTTAAACCCACAAATTTTACCAGTTGATAAAGCTGTCGAATATATGAAAGCAATGGCTAAGAAAACATATGGTAAAAAAGGTGATGCTGTTGTAGAAATGAACTACAAAGCTATTGATGCAGGAAAAGATGCTATTGTTGAAGTTCCTGTTGATGCAAGCTGGTCTGATTTAACAGTGACTGCTACAAGAGCAAGAACTGGTGATGATTACTTTGATAATTTCGTTGCACCAATCAATGCCTTAGATGGTTATGATTTACCTGTTTCAGCATTTATGGATAAATTAGATGGTTCAATGAAATCTGGTATTGCGATTAAAGAAAAACGTGCGATTGCTATTGATGTACCACGTTGGGAAAAAGAAAACTGTATCCAATGTAATAACTGTGTTATGGTATGTCCTCATGCAACAATTCGTGCTTTCTTAATTGATGAAGATGAAATGAAAGCTATGCCAGAAGATATTTCAAATGATGTTTTAAAACCAATTGGTAGAAATGTAGATGGATTGGTTTATCGTATTCAAGTTTCTCCAGATAACTGTGTTGGTTGTGGATTATGTGTGACTGAATGTCCAGGTAAAGCTGGAAAGAAAGCTTTATCTATGGTGCCAGTAAAAGAAGAATTACCACATGCTTCTTTAGCTGATCATATTTATTCAAAAGTGACATATAAAGCTGATCGTTATCCAACAACAACAGTTAAAGGTGTTGGATTTATGCGTCCATACTTTGAAGTATCTGGTGCTTGTGGTGGATGTGGTGAAACACCTTATTATCGTTTGGCTTCTCAATTATTTGGAGCTGATATGAGAATTGCAAATGCAACTGGATGTAGTTCAATTTATAGTGGTTCTACACCATCAACACCTTGTACAATTGATGAAAATGGACAAGGACCTGCATGGGCTAACTCATTATTTGAAGATAATGCTGAATATGGATTTGGTATGAAATTAGCTGAAAATTATATGGCTAAACGTATCTTAGAAATCATTGAAGCAAATAAAGCTGAATGTGAACCTGAACTTCAAACTGTGTTAGAACAATATGCAAATGTCAAAGGTCAAAGAGTTGAAGAAAGAAAACTTTATGATCAATTAGTATCTTTAGTTGAAGATTCAAAATGTGAAGGTATCAAAGAATTATTAGATATGAAAGGTGAACTTGTCACTAAATCTCAATGGATTATTGGTGGAGATGGATGGGCTTATGACATCGGTTATGGTGGATTAGATCATGTTATCGCTAATAATCAAAATGTTAATATCTTAGTTCTTGATACAGAAGTTTATTCAAATACTGGTGGACAATCTTCAAAATCTTCACAAGCTGGTTCTATCGCTAAATTCACTGCTGGTGGTAAAACAGTAGCCAAGAAAGATTTAGCACAGATTGCTATGGCATATGGACATGTTTATGTAGCACAAGTGGCTATGGGAGCTAATCCAATGCAAACAATTAAAGCATTCAAAGAAGCTGAAGCTTATGATGGACCATCATTAATTATTGCTTATTCTCCATGTATGGAACATGGTATTAAAGGTGGTCTTGCAAATCATCAACAACAACAAAAACATGCTGTTGAATGTGGATACTTCAACTTATTAAGATATGATCCTCGTTTAGAAGAACAAGGAAAGAATCCATTACAGTTAGATTCTAAAGAACCTGATTTCACAAAATTCAAAGATTTCTTATTAAGTGAAAACAGATTTGCACAATTATCTAAAGTCAATCCAGAACATGCTGAAGGATTAATGGATAAATGTGAAAAAGACGCTATGAAACGTCGTCATCGTTTGGATGTTATGGCAAGTGAATAGTCAAAATGAAAGATTGAAAGTGAGAGTACTTTCAATCTTTTTTTGACATCATTTTTAATTCCATTTCTCTATAATGAAAGAGGGTGGAAAAAATGAATGTCTATATAGAAATTACGTATTTTATGAATGCTTTATTAATATTACTGAGTTTTGAAATATTATCTTTTTTATTAAATATACGCATAACCAAGAAAAGATTATGTCTATATGTTTTGACTTACAATATTTCATTTGTTTTTTTATTTATTGATTTATTTACTGGGTTTATTCTTTTATATGATTTTATATTGACATTTTTTTATTTTAAACGGTCTGTCTATATATATTATCCTGTATATCTTTTTATATACTTTTCAATATTATCATTTGTTCAATGGTTATTACCATCGTCTATTATTTTTCAAGGTGTTTTATTGATGGAAGGCTATCATATACGATATATCATGATTATTGCAGTTTTAGTTATTTTGATTAGCTATTTCTATATAGATTTATGCCGTCATCGTATTCATCAGCAAATGGTTAAAGTCTGTTTTCAAGGACACCAATGTTATGGTTTTATTGATAATGGTAATCAGGTCACATATCATGGTTATCCAGTTATTTTTATCAATCAAAGATTTGCCGGTGACTATACTGTTATTGATAATATTTGGATTGAAACTGCGAGTCAGCAGGAAAAAATTGATTTAATTTTATTGCCTGATATTACAATTCATCATCAAATATTACACGATGTTTATGCTGGAATTATATCATCGAATCAGTATGATTGCATTTTAAATCAACAGTTAATGGGAGGATTATTATGATCTTATTATTATTGAAGGAATGGGTATTAAAAAGAAAATCACTTTTCTATATTGGTAGACATGATGTTTTAAAAGCACCATTAAAAGGTAAAGAAGAAAAAGAAGCTTTATTGAAATTACAAAATGGTGATGAAAAAGCAAAGGATTTATTAATTGAACATAATTTAAGGCTCGTTGTCTATGTGGCTAAAAAATATGATTCTATGCAAAATGGTAGCATAGAAGATTTAATTAGTATTGGAACGATTGGTTTAGTTAAAGCAGTGAATACTTTCAATATGGATAAAAACATTAAATTAGCAACTTATGCATCACGTTGTATTGAAAATGAAATTTTAATGTTCTTAAGAAAAAATAATAAACTCAGACAAGAAATCTCTTTAGATGAACCATTGAATGTTGACTATGATGGTAATGAATTATTATTATCTGATATCATTGGTACGGACAAAGACATTGTACAAGATGAAATAGAACATAATGATCAAAAAGAAAAATTTTATCATGCTTTACATTATTTAAATCCAAGAGAACAACAGATTCTTATGATGCGTTATGGTTTGATTGGTCATGAGGAATTAACACAAAAGGATGTGGCAGAAATATTAGGTATTTCACAATCATATATATCTAGACTTGAAAAGAAAATTATTAGAAAATTAAGAAATAAATTGAAAGATGATGAATAATGTCAAATAAAATGGTGAAACTCTGATATGAGGAGTTGAATCCATGTCAAAATATAAAGTAGAACTGAATGGAACAAATATTGAAAATTATGAAAAATTATCTCATCAACAAACAATAGAATTATTGAAAACATATCATCAAAATCATGATTCCTGTATAAAAGAAAAATTGGTTCTCTCTAATTTAAAACTTGTTTTATCACTTGTTCAAAAATACCAACAAAGAGTGAATAATTTAGATGATTTATTTCAAGTTGGAGTAATTGGTTTAATGAAGGCCATAGATCATTTTAATACGAATTTAGAAGTTCGTTTTTCAACATATGCTGTTCCGCTTATACAAGGTGAGATGAAACGTTATTTAAGAGAAAATTCTCCTATGCGAATACCAAGATCGTTACGAGATATTGCTTATAAAGCGCTTTTGGTTAATGAAGAATATATGAAAAAATATAATCGAGAAGCATCTATAAAAGAATTATCTCAACGTTTAAATGTTGATGAATATACGTTAGTTGAAGCATTGTCTTCTACTCATAGTGTGACATCATTATCACAGGAAGTCCAAAATGATGGCAATGGACCCATTGATTTAGAAAGTCAGATACCAGATAACCATAGTCATATGGAAGAGATTCAAAAGACAATAGATTTACAAAAAGCCATGCATCATTTAGATCAAAAAGAAATGCAAATCATTCATGAACGTTATTTTCAAGGTTTAACACAGAGTGAAATTGCTAAAGATTTAATGATTTCTCAAGCACAAGTTTCTCGCATTGAAAAACAGGCTTTATCACATTTAAAGAAATATATGATAGGATAAAAGCATATATTAAAGTGGTGATAAAATGCGCTTTTTAACTTTACAAAGTAAAGATGTCATTGATGCCTCATCAGGTTGTAAGATTGGTTATGTTGTTGATTTGGAAATTGATCCTTGTTGTCAATGTATACAGGCTTTAATTGTTGAACGTTTTTCAGCATTTAAATTCATATGTTTTTTTAAAGGACCACCAGCTTTGGTTATACCTATTCAACATATTATTACCATTGGTGAAGATGTTATTTTGGTACATGTTGAATGTCAATAAATGGGATGAAGAAGGTGATATTTCCCGTATTTTCCTCTTTTTTTCATACACATTATATGGTATAATTATATAAAGATTGTAAGGAGGTTACCTCATGGGATACGGAGAAAAAGTAAAAAAATGGTTTTTTGAAGAAGATGATGATGACGTTTATGAAAATGAAGAAATAGATACTGAAGAAGAAAGTGTAAAATCAACAAGTTTATTTGAAAAAGCAAAATCTACAAAAACAACTGATGCTATGAAAGCGTTAAGTGCAAATAAAGATAGTCATTTGATTTTATTTGAACCACGTGCATATAGTGAAACTCAGGAAATTGCAACGTATTTAAAACAAAAAAGAGCTGCAGTTGTGAATTTGCATCGTTTACAGAAAGAACAGTCTAAACGTGTTATTGATTTCTTAAGTGGTGTTATTTTTGCGATTGAAGGAGATATTCAACAAATCGGACCTAAAATTTTCTTATGTACTCCTAAGAATATTGGCGTTTCTGGCAATATTACAATGGATGATTCTGAAACTGATGAATAAACAAGTATTAGTAAGTGAAAAACTTGCTAATACTTTCTTTTTGAATGATGTTAGAACATTTTAAAGGCGACGAAGTTTTTGTTAAGAAAATTTTAGACTATCAATTTCAGGCACTGCATCATCAAAGAATGGTATTAACACCTTTCTATAATCCTCATGAACAGGAGATAGTAAGAAGTGTTATCGGTAAAGAACTGAAAGTCTTAAGTTATGGTGGTTTTACAAATGCTGAAAATCAGCGTATGATTATTTGTCCAGATTTTTATGAAATTGAAAAGTCTGACTTTGAAATTCAATTGGTTGAAGTCATATATCGCCAGCAATTTGGACGCATTCAGCACAAGGATATTTTAGGAGCTTTAATGAATTTGGGTATAAAAAGGGAGTGTGTTGGTGATATTTTTGATGGAGAGCGTTGTTTTTTTGCTTGTACAAAACAAACTTATCCTTATATTATCCAAACATTAAAACAAATAAAAAAATCAAAAATAAAGCTTCAAGAATGTCATGAAGATATTGAAATTATACATGACTATACATCTCGTTCTTTTATTTTATCGAGTATGCGTTTGGATAAAGTGGTATCAACGATGTTTAAAGTACCACGTACTTTAGCTAGTGAAGCTATTCGTAATGGGCATGTCAAAGTCAATTATAAAATTGTTGAAGAAGTGAGTTATTTGTGTCATAATAGTGATATGGTATCTTTCAAACATCATGGACGTGTTAAAATTGTGGATGAAAATAAGCAAACAAGACAGGGAAATTATGTTGTAAGTGGATACTTTTATAAGTGAGGTGGAAGGATTGGAACAATTTGATAAGCAATTTCGTGGTTATAACATTGCTGAAGTCAATGATCGTATTGGTGAATTAAAACAGGAAATTGAAAAACAAAAGGAAAAGATTCAGTCAATGGAAGAAGAAATGACTGAATTAAAAGAACAAAACACTTTACTTACAAAACAAATATCTGTACATGAGAAAACTAACGAAGAAATTGCGCGTTTAGCTTTAAAAGAAGCAAGTGAATTGATTGAAAAAGCCAAAAGAAATGCCAATATGATTCTTAAAGAATCAATGGAATATGTGCGTGGTTTGTCAAAAGATATGGATACGTTTAAACAGGAAGCTATTGATTTTAGAGCAAATGTTGTAAAAATGAGCGAAGAAATGCTAGAAACTATTGACAAATCTGAAATTTTCAGTTTAATTAAAGAAGAACAAGAAAACAAATACAATGACAAGGACAGTTTATAAGGAAAACTTACAGAGAGTTTGCAGTTGGTGAAAAGCAAATAAGGGGAACTTATAATGAATCAGCCTAAGAGTAGCTTATCTGAAATCAAGTAGGATAAGACGTTCATCGCGTTAAGATATAGAGAGCATATCTTTAAGATATGAATAAAGGTGGTACCGCGTCATCACGTCCTTTAACAGGACGTTTTTTTATTTGAGAAAGGAAGGAATACAATGAATTACAAAGACACATTATTAATGCCTAAAACAGATTTTGAAATGCGTGGAAATCTCCCTAAAAAGGAGCCAGGTTACGTTCAAAGATGGCAAGAAACGCATATGTATGAAAAAGTCATTGAACAAAATCAAGGACATGATGATTTTGTTTTCCATGATGGTCCACCATATGCAAATGGAAATATGCATACTGGACATATGTTAAACAAAATTATTAAAGATGTGATTTGTCGTTATAAAAACATGCAGGGATTGTATACACCCTATATTCCTGGATGGGATACTCATGGTTTACCAATTGAAAATGCTATTCAAAAATTAGGTGTCAATCGTAAAGAATTAAGTACAGCAGAATTTAGAAAAAAATGTTATGAATATGCATTAAAACAAGTTGAAATTCAAAAAGAACAATGTATCCGTGTTGGAACATTTGCTGATTATGACCACCCATATTTAACATTATTACCAGAATTTGAAGCCAATCAAATTGATGTTTTCGCAAAGATGGCGATGGATGGTTTAATTTATAAAGGATTAAAACCAGTCTATTGGTCACCATCAAGTGAATCAGCTTTAGCAGAAGCTGAAGTTGAATATCATGATGTGAAAAGTCCAACTATTTTTGTGAAATTCCAGGTTAAAGATGGAAAAGGTATATTAGATACAGATACAAGTTTTGTGATTTGGACAACAACACCTTGGACAATTCCAGCAAACCTTGCGATTTGTTTAAATGCGGATTATACGTATGCACTTGTTCAAAGTGAAAAAGGAAAATTAATTGTTTTAGAAGAACTTGTTGATTCTTTATGGGAAAAATTTGAATTAAAAGAAAAACAGATTTTAAAAACATTTAAGGGACAAGAATTAGAAATGATTACTTGTCAACATCCATTATATGATCGTGAATCATTAGTTATCTTAGGAGATCACGTTACTGCTGAAGCTGGTACAGGATGTGTTCATACTGCTCCTGGATTTGGTATGGATGACTTTATTGTTGGTCAAAAATATGGTTTAGATATATATTGTAATGTTGATGAACACGGTTGCATGATGGAAGACTGTGGTGAATGGTTAGCTGGTCAATATGTTGATGATGCTAATAAAACAGTCACTTTAAAACTTGATGAATTAGGAGTGTTATTAAAGCTTGAATTCATTACACATAGTTATCCTCATGACTGGCGTACAAAAAAACCAATTATCTTTAGAGCAACTGACCAGTGGTTCTGTTCAATTGATAAGATTAGAGAAAAATTATTAGATGAAATTGATCATGTCGAATGGTTAAATGAATGGGGTCATATTAGAATCTACAACATGATTAAAGATCGTGGTGACTGGTGTATTTCTCGTCAAAGAAGCTGGGGAGTTCCAATTCCTATTATTTATTGTGAAGATGGAACACCAATTATGGAAGAAGAAGTTTTCAAACATATTTCTGATTTATTTAGACAGTATGGTTCTAATATCTGGTTTGAAAAAGATGAAAAATTCTTGTTACCTGAAGGATATACAAATGAACATTCACCAAATGGTATCTTTAAAAAAGAAAAAGATATCATGGATGTATGGTTTGATTCAGGATCTTCTCATACAGGATGCATGAGAGAAAGAGGATATCGTTATCCAGTTGATTTATACTTTGAAGGTAGTGATCAATATCGTGGATGGTTCAACTCATCATTGATTATTGGAACTGCAGTTTATGATAAAGCGCCTTATAAGACAGTTTTATCACATGGCTTTGTTTTAGATGGTAAAGGAAATAAAATGTCTAAATCATTAGGAAATACTGTTGATCCAATTAAACTTGTCAATCAATATGGTGCAGATATCTTAAGATTATGGGCAACTTCAGTTGCATATCAATCTGATGTTCGTATTTCTAATGATATTATGAAGCAAGTTGCTGAAAATTATCGTAAGATTAGAAACACAATGCGTTTTGTTTTAGGGAATCTTTCTGATTTTAAAGCAAGTGATTTGATTGAAATCTCAAAACTTGAAGGTGTTGATCAATACATGCTTGTTGAATTAAATCAGTTAATGAAAGGTTATGAAGAAGCCTTTAATCAATATGATTTTGCTGAAGCAAATCAATTAATTTTAAATTGCTTTACAAACACTTTAAGTGCTTTCTATATGGACTTTACAAAAGATATTCTTTATATTGAAAAAGCTGATAGCTTAAGAAGAAGACAGGTTCAAACAGTGTTATATTATTATGCAAAAACAATGATGAAATTATTATCACCAATTCTTGTCTTTACAAGTGAAGAATTACATGATCATTTCCATTGTGATGAAAATAAAGCTGAATCTATTTTCTTAGAAACAAAACCTGAATTACTTCCAGTAGACAATGCAGAAGCTATCAAAGAATATTATGATCGTTTCTTATTATTAAGAAAAGATGTCTTAAAATCTTTAGAAGAATTAAGAAATGCTAAAGAAATTAAATCTAATATGGAAGCAAAAGTGACTATTTGCTTAAAAGATTCATATCAAGATATGGACAAATTAGCAGATGTCTTAAAACAGTTGTTTATTGTCGCTAAAGTTCAGTTAGTCAATGATTCTACAGATCTTGAAGAATATGACACAGCTTATATTCATAGTGAAAAATTTAATGGTGTTCAATGTCCAAGATGTTGGAATTATTTTGAAGAATCAGAAATGGAAGGCGAATTATGTCCTCGTTGTCATGATGTCATCCATGGATAAATAATAAATGGTACGATACGTACCATTTATTTTTGAAAGGGGATTGAAATGGAAAAAAATATTCAAGGAAGTTTATTGTTGCTTATAGCTGCTTTGATTTGGGGAAGTTCTTTCATTGTTATGAAAAGTGCTGTTGATTTTTTAACACCAGCAGTATTGTTGTTTTTAAGATTTTCATTGGCAGCTATTTTATTATCACTTATATTTATCAAAAAAATAAAAAATCTCAATTTTCAGCAAATCAAAGGTGGTTTGTTAACGGGGAGCTGTTTGTTTGCAGCTTATTATGTACAGACATGGGGATTGAACTATACAACACCTGGTAAAAATGCTTTTTTAACAGCTGTTTATTGTGCTATTGTTCCTTTTTTGGTATGGCTGTTTTATCATAAACGTCCTGATATTTATAATTTCATTGCAGCTTTTATTTGTGTTTTGGGGATTGGCTGTGTATCTTTAGATGAACATTTAACTATGAATATAGGTGATTTTCTCACATTATGTGGTGGTTTTTTATATGCCTGTCATATTTTACTGATCAAAAAATTTTCTAAAGGAATTGATGGAGGAGCTTTCACATCATTACAGTTTATGGGTGGTGCCATGGTTTCATTTGTTTTTGCCTTATTAACTGAAGATTTATCTATTATAACGCAAATACAGCCATCTATTTATTTGCAGATTCTTTATCTTGTTGTATTTGCTACTGCATTAACAATGTTTTGTCAGACAACGGGACAGAAATATACAAGTGAATGTAATGCTTCATTGATTTTATCTTTGGAATCTGTATTTGGAGTCGCATTTTCAATTGCTTTTTATGGTGAAATTCTTACATTTAAAATCTTATTAGGATTTATTTTAATATTTATTGCGATTGTCATTTCAGAAACCAAGCTATCTTTTTTAAAAAGAGGAGAAATAAAATGAAAAAGATAATAACTTGTATGATTACAATGATTGTATGTCTTGGAATCGTTCCAGTCCATGCAAGTGAAAATTTTCAAGTTTCTTTACACTCAAAATATTCTTATCTTTATGATCAGGAAACTCAAATGGTTTACTTAGATCAAAAAAGTCAGGATAAAATCTATCCGGCAAGTATGACAAAAATTTTAACAGTGAGTTTAGCATTAGATAAAATAACTGATATACATGAAAAGGTACGTATCACACAAGCGGATTTGGATGGACTGTTTGAGGCTGGAGCCACAATAGCTGGATTTTACGCTGGAGAACTGGTAACATATGAGGATTTGCTTTATGGTGCATTATTACCATCTGGTGCAGATGCTTGTAATGCCTTAGCACGTTTAACATATGGTTCTACTGATGGTATGGTTATGGCTATGAATCAGTTGGTAGAACAATTAAATCTAAAGAATTCTCATTTTATGAATGTAACAGGATTACATCATAATGAGCATTATACAACCGTTTATGATATGGCAATGATTTTGCATCATGCTTTGCAAAATCAAACGTTTGAAGATGTTTTTAATGCACGAACATATACCAGTTCAATGAAAAATCATACGTGGTCTTCATCTTTACAAAGAGGTTATATGAGTTATGGTTTGGATATATCACAAATTGATGGTGCAAAAAGTGGTTTTACAGATGAAGCGCAATTAACTTTAGCAAGTACCATGACTTTTAATGGACATCAATTTATTTTAGTGACAGCATATGCCAGTGGGCAATATACTCAAAATCATGTAAGAGATGCAATTACAGTTTGTCAATATCTTCATGATCATTATCATGAAATTGTTCTTTACAAAAAAGATGAAACGATTGCTGATTATTGGCTTTTACAATCTTTTCAGTTTCGCTATGAATATCAAGCTCCACAAACTTTATCTATCATTATAGATAATAATATATCGACGAAAGATTTATCTTATCAAGTAGATACATCGACTTTTTTAGTAGCACCTATGAAAAGTGGTCAAAAGATAGGGACAGTTTCAATCTATAATGATGATTATTTGCTTTATTCATATGATATGCATTTAACGGAAGATATTGAGCTATCAATGATGGAAAGAATAGCTTATTATGCTGTTATCATTTTTATTGTAGGAGCATTAATCACTTGCTTGATTTTAGTTATGAAAAAAATAAAACATAAAAAAAGTGATAGACCATAAGGGAATCTATCACTTTATTTATTTTCTTTTAAATCAATAATACGATCAATACCATATCCAACAAAACGTCCTATAAAAATAATAATGACACCAATTACTGGTAAGAATGGATTTCCTCCAAATATAAAGTACCAAAGAATACATAAAAATCCAATCACATAACCAATAAATGTAAAAATGTCTGTATATTTTCTTGATTGATTATCTTGCATAAATTCACCCCATTTGACATAAAATCATTATAACATCTTTCATTATTTTTTCAATACTGTTATAATGTGAAAGGGGGTTTATATGAAAAAAGGATGTCTTTTTGATTTGGATGGAACTTTAGTTAATTCCATCACAGATTTAGCATTATCTACAAATGAAGTCTTGAAGTTACATCATTTACCAACTCATGATATTTCTCAATATAATATGTTTGTTGGTAATGGTGTTAAGAAATTGATGGAAAGAGCTTTAGGTCCAGAACATCTAGATTTATTGGATGTTTGTCTGCAAGACTTCCAAAAAATATATCGCGAACATTGTTTAGATCATACAATACCTTATGATGGAATAGAAGAACTTATTACTTATTTAAAAAAGCAAAATATAAAATTAGCTGTTGTAACAAATAAACCACATGCTTTAGCTATTCAGATTGTAGAACATCTATTTCCTGATACTTTTGTAGCTATCTATGGACAACAGGACTTATATCCTGTCAAACCTGATCCTCAATCAACTTATATGGCATTGATGGAAATGAGACTTGATAAAAAAGATTGTTTTTTTATAGGTGATAGTCAGGTGGACATTGATACAGGATATTATGCTGATATAGATTCTATTGGTGTAACTTGGGGATTTAGAGGGCGACAGGAATTGGAAAATGCTGGAGCTGATTATATTGTTGACAATCCTTATGAAATTATGGAGCTTATTCAAAATGAAAATAGGGGTTAGTCAATGTTTGTTAGGTGTCAATTGTACATATAGTGGAAAGAGCCATCCTCTTGATATTTTGATAGAAATGGATAAAAGACATTCCATCATACCAGTTTGTCCAGAGGTCTTAGGAGGATTACCTATTCCAAGAGATCCTGCTGAAATTCAATCTTTGGAACCATTGAAAGTTGAAACAATCAATCATCAGGATGTGACTTCTGAATATATTTTGGGTGCTCAAAAAGCTTTAGACATATTTATTAAAAATGGCGTTCAAGTGGCATTGTTGAAGTTTAGAAGTCCAAGTTGTGGTTGTGATGGTATCTATGATGGATCATTTCAACATCAATTAATCGAAGGACAAGGTGTTTTTGCTAGAATGTGTCAAAAATGTGGTATTCAGCTTTTTCATGAAAATCAAATTGAAGAATTCTTAAAATATATAGGAAAGGAAGATGATTATGGGACATATTTTAAAGATTCAACCAGTTTTTAAAGAAATGATTTGGGGTGGCCATAAATTAAGAGATGTTTATGGTTATGATATCCCAAGTGATAGCACAGGTGAGTGTTGGGCTATTTCTGGACACCAAAATGGTGATTGTACAATTAGTGATGGAGAATATCAAGGAAAAACTGTTTCTTGGTTATGGCAAAATCATCGTGAACTTTTTGGAAATGTCAATGGTGATCAATTCCCATTATTAGTTAAAATTATAGATGCAAAAGATGACTTATCAGTTCAAGTTCATCCTAATGATGAATATGCTGCCAAACATGAAAACTCATTAGGGAAAACAGAATGTTGGTATGTTTTACAAGCTGATGAAGGAACAAAAATGGTTATGGGACATCATGCTCAAACAAAAGAAGAATTTGTAAAAGCAATTGAAAATGATGATTATGACCATTTATTAAATTCTTTTGAAATTAATAAAGGAGATTTCTTCTATATTCCATCTGGAACGTTACATGCGATTTGTAGTGGTTCATTAATCTATGAAGCTCAACAATCATCTGATATTACATATCGTGTTTATGATTATCATCGTAAAGATAAAAATGGTAATGAAAGACAATTACATGTTCAACAATCTATTGATGTCACAAATGTACCTGCTGATTTAGCAACAAATAAACTTTTTACAAATAGTCATATAGATCATGGTTCTAAAACAAGATATGTAGAAAGCGAATTTTTCACTGTTGATTGTTATAGAATGGATGGAGAAAATACAATTATTAATGATAAACCATTCCAATTGGTAAGTATTCTTGAAGGTGAAGGAACATTGGAAGGTATGGAAGTGAAAAAGGGAGATCATTTTATTATATGTAGTGATCAAGAA
This sequence comes from Massilimicrobiota sp. An105, assembly GCF_002161155.1. Lineage (NCBI taxonomy): Bacteria > Bacillati > Bacillota > Erysipelotrichia > Erysipelotrichales > Erysipelotrichaceae > Massiliimicrobium > Massilimicrobiota sp. An105. Next base: position 2,668 of record NZ_NFLY01000026.1, on the reverse strand, counting down.
GAAGTCACATATGATGGTAAAATGACTGTTATGATGACAACATTATAAAAGCAGATGGAAACATCTGCTTTTCATTTTGTAAAAACTGTGGCATAATAGATACGAAAAGAGGGAGAAAAATGAAAGATATATATCAGGAAGCATTAGAATTACATGAAAAAACAAAAGGGAAGCTGGAAGTACAGTTAAAAGTCCCTTTAGAAGAAAGTCATGATTTATCATTAGCATATACACCAGGGGTGGCTCAGCCATGTCGTGAGATTGCGAAAAATAAAGATGATGTCTATAAATATACTTGGAAACAAAATAGTGTTGCTGTTGTCAGCGATGGAACTGCAGTTTTAGGATTAGGAGATATTGGACCAGAAGCAGCTATGCCTGTTATGGAAGGAAAAGCAGTCCTATTTAAAAAGTTTGGAAATATTGATGCTGTGCCTATCTGTTTAGATACAAAAGATCCTCAAGAAATTATTCGTACAGTTAAAGCTATTGCACCAACATTTGGTGGTATTAATCTTGAAGATATTAGTGCACCACGATGCGTAGAAATTGAAAGAACACTTATCAACGAATTAGATATTCCAGTCTTTCATGATGATCAACATGGAACAGCCATTGTTGTTACAGCTGGTTTATTGAATGCATTAAAAGTTGTTCATAAGAAAATTGAAGATATTACTGTTGTGGTAAGTGGAACTGGTGCAGCAGGAAGTTCTATTATCAAAATGATTCATGCATTGGGTGTTAAAGAAATATATGGATTTAATATCAATGGTATTGTCACAAGAGAAGATTATGATCAATATGATTTTTTAACTCAGGAACTAACTGAAATCACAAATTCTCAAGCGAAACGTATGACAATGGCAGAAGCTATGAAAGAAGCTGATGTCTTTATTGGTGTTTCAGCACCAGGTGTTTTAACACCAGAAATGGTCAAAAGTATGAAAGAAAATCCAATTGTTTTTGCGATGGCAAATCCTGAACCAGAAATTCCTTATCAGGATGCTATTGATGCTGGTGTTGCCGTCATGGGAACTGGACGCTCAGATTATCCAAATCAAATTAATAATGTTTTGGCATTTCCAGGATTGTTTAGAGGGGCTTTGGATGTAAGGGCAAGAAAAATTAGTGAAGGAATGAAATTGGCAGCGGCTCATGGTTTGGCCTCACTTGTGAGTGATGAAGAATTATCACCAACATATGTTATTCCAAATGCGTTAGATCCACGTGTGAGTCAGATTGTAGCTCAGGCTGTTGCAAAAAAGGCTATTGAAGAAGGACTTGCAAGATAAAAGCTATTTACAGCCTTTTTTGTTATGATATGATGAAAACGAAAGGGGACAATATCAACTTAAACAAAAAAAGAAAAAACATAGAGGACATTGAACCTCTATGTTTTTTGCTGTGTGCCGGGCATGGCACGGATTCAGTCGGAGATAGACCGACCACAGGTAGTTACCGCCAAGTGTAGTGAACCACAAGTCGTTAACAGTGATGTTAAGGATGGAGGAAGTGGTGTAGCGATTCTTTTGAGCGTACGAACAGAAACCTGATATAAGGCTAAATGGTGGATAAGATTGCAGTACAAACCGAAGTCCAAAAGGTAAACGTAAAACCAAGACAGTAAATCAGGACGTTGTGAAAGAAATAGGATTCGTGATTTACCCCGGGAGGTCTTGTGGACGATGAATTCCAATATCTTTAAAATCAGTGATGGTAACATCGGTCGAAAAAGGTCTGCCACAAGAAGTCAGCTGAGGTCGTAGTAGGTAAAGACATCTATACCAAAGGACCTAATGTTTATATGGTGCAACTCACCATGCGCAATGTTTGGACAGTTCGAAATCGAGGATAGTTCCATAAGTGGGAATCGTAATCCCATGGGAATGAAGGTAGAGGGAATGGTTCCAGATATATCTACAAAAGGAGGGAGAAGCAACAACATGAAATTAATCGAAGTGATTCTAAGAGATGAAAATCTCGAAGAGGCAATCAAAAGAGTCAAGAGTAATAAAGGTGTACCTGGCATTGATAAGATGACAGTGAATGAAATTGACGCGTATTTCAAGACCCATAAGGAACAGATAAAGAAACAGATATTGGAGAAGAAATACAAACCCCAACCAGTAAGAAGAGTCTATATTCCTAAATCAAATGGGAAGAAAAGACCCCTAGGAATTCCAACAGTAGTAGATAGAGTCATCCAACAAGCGATAGCACAAATATTATCAGAAATCTATGACAGTAAGTTCAGTGAGAATAGTTTTGGATTTCGACCAAATAGGAGTGCACATGATGCCATCATGCGAACACTAGACTACTTGAATGAAGGATACGAATGGGTCATTGATTTAGATATAGAAGCATACTTCGATACAGTCAATCACGATAAATTAATTTCAATACTCAGAGAGCATGTGAATGACTCGACAACACTGCATTTGATTCGCAAATTCCTGCAGGCAGGAATCATGGAAAATGGTCTTGTAAAAGCTAGTACCATAGGAATGCCACAAGGAGGATTATGCCGATATCCACATAAACCTCCTTATGTGGAGTTAGTTATTATGCCGAGTTAATTTAAATTACCCTTTAATAATCATATGGTTTTCTTTATTTTCTCGGCATAATATTATTATTTAAAGCTGTTTAAGAAGTCTAATAA
>NZ_NFLY01000025.1:0-37370 GCF_002161155.1 Massilimicrobiota sp. An105 | reverse complement strand
TTCATGATTTTCCTCCTTTCATTAGCATACTAATTATTAGTACGCTAACAATTATAGTCTTATTCAATCTTTTTATCAAGAGAATTGTATGTTATTTCATTTGCTTGTTAAAAATACGAGTGCTATAATACAAAAAAGAAAGAAGGTCGAATAAATGAGTAAAGTAGATATTATTTCTGGTTTTTTAGGAGCTGGAAAAACAACATTAATCAAAAAACTTATTCAGGATTGTTTAGGAAATGAAAAAGTTGTTTTAATTGAAAATGAATTTGGTGAAATTGGTATAGATGGAAGCTTCTTAAAAGAAGCTGGAATTGAAATTACAGAAATGAACTCTGGATGCATTTGCTGTTCATTAGTTGGTGATTTTAGTGAAGCTTTAAAACAAGTCGTAGCTCAATATCATCCTGATCGTATTATCATTGAACCATCTGGAGTTGGTAAACTTTCTGATGTCATTAAAGCTGTTAGGGATGTTCATAGTGATGAACTTCAATTGAATAGTTTCTGTAGTGTTATTGATGTGAAAAAATGCAAAACATATTCACTAAACTTTGGAGAATTCTTTAATAATCAGATTGAATATGCTTCTACTATTATTTTAAGTCGTACCCAAGATGTACCACAAGATAAGATTCAGGAAGCTATTGATATCATTAAATCTATGAATACAACAGCTTCTATTATCACAACACCTTGGGATGAATTAAGTGGTGAAACAATTTTACAGACAATGGAAAATGAAAATTCTTTACAGGACATCTTAATGAAAGAAGCAGATATTTGTCCAGAATGTGGTCATCATCACGAACACGGTGAACATTGTCATCATCATGATGAACATCATGAATGTTGTCACCATCATCATCACGAAAACGAAGAATGTCATCATGGACATCATCATGACCATGAATGTGGATGTGGTCATCATCACCACCATCATCATGCTGATGAAGTCTTTACAAGTTTAGGAAAAGAAACAATTCATACTTATACACAGGAACAGTTAGATCAAATTCTTCAGACTTTATCTTCATCTCATGAATATGGAGATATCTTGCGTGCGAAAGGTATTTTACCTACACCAGATAAGAAATGGTTACACTTTGATTTAGTACCTGGAGAATATGAAATTCGTTTTGGTAGTGCTGATTACACTGGTCGTATCTGTGTCATTGGTAAAGATTTATTAGAAGACAAAATTTATGTATTATTTGGAGTAGAATAATGAATACAAGAATCTATTTATTTACAGGGTTTTTAGATAGCGGAAAATCTTCATTTATTATTGATACCATTACAACAACAGATTTCTGTAATAATGAAAAAACTTTATTAATTATCAGTGAACAAGGTGAAAAAGAATATAATCAGGAAGATATTGAATCATTCAATTGTGATTTGGTTTATATTCATAAAGAAGATGAATTCAATCTTGAATTTTTAACCGAACTTAAAAACAAATATCATCCAACTCAAGTCCTCATGGAAGTGAATGGAATGTTTAATGTTGATCATCTTATTGAATGTGAAAAACCTGAAGGATGGGACGTTGTCCAAGTTTTAACAACTATCAATGCCAAGACTTTTGCTTTGTATATTCAAAACATGCGTTCTTTATTATATCAACATGTTGTTCATAGTGATTTGTTGATTTTTAATAGAATTGATAATTCTATTAAAAAATCATTCTTAAGAAATAATATTAAAGCCATTAATTCTACATGTCAGATTATTTATGAAAAAGAAGATGGGACTGTCAACACTCTAGAAGATGATGAATTACCATTTGATATTCAACAGGATTATATCAATGTTTTAGATCATGATTTTGGTCTTTTCTGCATGGATGCCCTAGATCACCCCGATAAATATGATCATAAGAAAGTCACTCTCAGAGGAAAATTCATCGGTCGTGATAAACAATTAGAAGATGGCTTTGTATTAGGACGTTTAGCTATGGTTTGTTGTGAAGAAGATACCTCTTTAATTGGTATGGTCTGTGAACATCCTGCTGCTAAACAACTGATTCCTAATGAATGGGTTGAAGTCACTGGAACAATTGATGTTCAGTATGATCCAGATATCAACGGAAATTTCTGTTTATTAAAAGTGGATGACTTAAAAGTCATTCCACCATTAAAAAATGAATATGTTACTTTTGATTAGAGGATGAATTGAAAATCCTCTTTTTTATTTATATCTTATTCCTATGTCACCATTACAATCAACCTTATCCTTGCTATAATTTTTGAATATGACTCGAGCCATAATCATTTGTATCACAAGACTTATTGCCATTCCAGTCACAACATCTGTTAAAAAATGAGCTCCCATAATGATTCTTGATAATGCAACCAAAAAAGTAAAGCAAACCCCTATAAAAAATAATAAATTTTCTTTTCCTTCTAAGTGACTATTCAACAAAGGCAATACACATAACAACATCGCACAAGCCGCATTCGCTGTATGTCCAGATGGAAAGGATTTAAATTCTTCACTTGCAACACCCAAAGTTAAAAGTTGCTCTTTCATTGCATTTCCTATAACCCACCAAGGCTGAAAACTGACATCATGACGACTACTAACCATTCGCATACGGGGGCGTTCCCATGTCATTTTCACAATATTAACAACAAAAACTTCAATTAAAACTATTAATAAAATAAAAATCACTATCTTTTTTATTGTATCCTGAGATGCATGGCTACTAAGTCGATAAATCAATACATCAACAATTCCTACAATGCCAATAGCTATCACTAAGCTTAATAATGTTGTCATTCTAGAAATATATAATAAAGCTCCTATTGTGATCCCTATAACAGCAATAAGATTAAAAAGTAGTGACAAACAACAATATAGCATCGTCTTTATTTTCTTATCCTTATCTATCATACGTAATAATAATGTTCCAATTGCAGCCATACATAACAAGGCAGGTATTTGACCATAGCCAGCCAAAAAAACACCAAAAATATTAGACGAATTATAAAAAAACTGTGAAATCTGATAATCCCAAATAGAACCTATCCCCATTAAAACAAGTAAAATAACACCTATAACTATGCAATACTTCTTCTTATATATTTGTATATCCATATTTTCTCAACCCTTTATTTGATAATATTATAAAAAATACAACTCTATCTTTTTTAACATTTAAACTTACACTTTATAAACTATATCTGAAATTGATAAACATAATATGAATCATTTTATGTATATGATAACAAACAATATGAAAATATTACTTTTTATTGATATGTTTATGGATGAATATTGATAAAATTTAAACTTATACACCCTTTTATGTGTAATGGTAATCCAAAATACCAACAAAGCTGATCATAAACAAAAAGCCACCTATTTATGGCTACTTTCCAAATCAATATTGACTATATTATTGAGTTCATAAAGCTTCATATTTTCAGTTTTCTAAACTTCTGATACTATCCTTTTCTTTTGTAAAACTATCATAAATTCAATACATATATCTCATGAACCATTTATACTAAATCTAGATTTAGTCATATTATATTGACATATAGATGATCAAATGATTTTAAATAAAAAGAGCAATTAAAAATATAATAGAACCAATAATACAAAACGTTCCCATAACACGCATCAAAGCGATATACAGCTCTGAAGGTTCTCCATTCTTCACATCCCAGAAATGTTCTATTTTCCATAACAGATCAGGTCTTCCTACCATAGCAATCCCCAATAACAACAATACCACTATCCAAACATACTCCATAACAGTCACATCCCTTATCTTTATTTTAACATACTCTTTTCTTTTTCATAGAATTTCAATCAATAAAATTTGAACTTATACATCCTTTCATGTATAATGAGTATGCTAAAAAAGAGGTGAAAAAATGGAAGGTTTTTGGTATGAATTAAAACATGTTTGTAAACAATCTGGTGCAAGATATGGGATTTTACATACACCACATGGCGATGTTGAAACACCTATGTTTATGCCAGTAGGAACACTTGCTACAGTGAAAGGTATTTCTCCAGAGCAATTAAAAGAAATGCATTCTCAAGTCATTTTAGCAAACACTTATCATTTATGGTTAAGACCTGGTGAAGATGTTGTTAAAATGGCTGGCGGATTACATCAATTTATGAATTATGATGGTCCTATTTTAACTGATAGTGGTGGTTTTCAAGTCTTCTCTTTAGGAAAGACAAGAAAGATTGAAGAAGAAGGCGTGACTTTTAAAAGTATTGTTGATGGAAAGAAATTATTTTTATCTCCTGAAAAATCTATTCAAATTCAAAATGATTTAGGTGCTGATATTATCATGAGCTTTGATGAATGTGCTCCATATCCTTCAACACATGAATATATGAAAAAAAGTGTGGAAAGAACTCTGCGTTGGGCAAAACGTGGTAAAGATGCTCATAAAAGAAAAGATCAGGCTTTATTTGGGATTGTACAAGGTGGAGAATTTGAAGATTTAAGAGAACTGTCAGCTAAAGAATTAGTGAAAATGGATTTCCCTGGCTATTCTATAGGAGGAACAAGTGTTGGTGAACCTAAAGATGTCATGTATAAAATGATTGATGATGCAGTGAAATGGCTCCCTCAGGATAAGCCACGTTACTTAATGGGTGTTGGGAATCCTATTGATTTAATTGAAGGTGCTATTCGTGGTATTGATATGTTTGACTGTGTTTTACCAACAAGAGTCGCAAGACATGGAGCGTTAATGACACATCATGGACGTATGAATATTAATAATGAAAAATATAAATATGATTTTACGCCTATTGATGACAAATGTCATTGTTATACATGTCAAAACTATACACGTGCTTATTTAAGACATTTACATAAATGTGATGAATTATTTGGAAAAAGTTTATTATCTATTCATAATGTTGCTTTCTTACTTCAATTAAGTGAAGATATAAGAAAAGCCATTCAGGAAGATCGTTTATTAGATTTTAAAGAAGAATTTTTAAATAGTTATGGTAGAGATGTTTATGAAAGGGCGTTTTAAATGAAAATTAGTGAATTTGATTATGATTTACCAGAGGAATTGATTGCGCAAACTCCTCTACAAAAAAGAGATACTTCACGTTTAATGGTCTTAGATAGAAAAACAAAAACGATTGAAGACAAGCATTTTTATGATATTTTAGACTATCTACATGCTGGGGATATTTTAGTCAGAAACAATACAAAAGTCATTCCTGCCAGACTTTATGGAATAAAAGAAGAAACTGGTGGTCATGTTGAAGTCTTGCTTCTTAAAGATTTAGGTGAAGATGTATGGGAATGTCTTGTGGGAAATGCACGTATTGTGAAAATGGATACTGTCATTACTTTTGGAGATGGTTCTTTAAAAGCCAAATGTGTACATATTGGAGAAGAAGGTATTCGTCATTTTCAAATGATGTATGAAGGCATTTTCTATGAAGTCTTAGATCATCTTGGCACAATGCCACTTCCTCCTTATATCAAGGAAAAACTTGATGATCCTCATCGTTATCAGACTGTTTATGCCAAAGTCGAAGGTAGTGCCGCTGCACCTACCGCTGGTTTACATTTTACTGAAGATATTTTAAAGAAAGCTCAAGACAAAGGTGTTGAAATCCTAGATGTCACTTTACATGTAGGGCTAGGCACTTTTAGACCAGTGAAGGTTGATGATGTATTAGAACATCATATGCATAGTGAATTTTATATGATTGATGAAGATACTGCCCAAAAGCTTAATCAAGCCAAAGCCAATGGACAACGCATTATCAGTGTTGGAACAACTTCAACAAGAACACTTGAAGCCAACTTTAAAAAATATGGAAAATTTCAAGCTACACAGGAAAGTACTGATATCTTTATTTATCCAGGTTATCAGTTTGAAGCTATTGATGCTTTGATTACCAATTTCCATCTTCCTAAATCAACATTAGTGATGCTTGTGAGTGCATTTGCTGATAAAGATTATATTATGAAAGCTTATCATCATGCTGTGGAAGAAAAATATCGTTTCTTCTCATTTGGTGATTGTATGTTTATTCAATAATGAAAATCAATTATGATCTCAAATTACAGGAAGAACTTCAAAAAATTGGCAATCAGAAACCAACATTATTACTTCATGTCTGTTGTGGACCATGTTCTAGCAATGTGATTAAAGAACTATGCGAACATTTTGAAATCACAATCTATTATTCCAATTCCAACATTTATCCATCTGATGAATATCAAAGACGTTTCCATGAATTATTATCTTTTATTGAAAGATTTAATCATGATTTCAATCAAAACATTCAAGTCATTGAAGATCCTTATAATAATAGTGAATGGATTTCTCATCTTTATCCTTTAAAAGATTATCCAGAAGGAAGTATAAGATGTCGTCTTTGTTATAGCTTGAGAATGCGTAAAACATTTGATTATGCAAAAATCAATCATTATGATTATTGGACAACTGTTTTAAGTGTATCACCACATAAAAATAGTCAATGGATTAATGAGATTGGAGATCAATGGCAAAGTGAATCACCAAAATTCTTATATGCTGATTTTAAGAAAAATAATGGTTATTTAAAATCAACACAAATGACTAAAGAATATGGAATGTATCGCCAAAATTATTGTGGCTGTATGTTCAGTTATGAAGAAATGTTAAAAAGAGAAGAACATAAAGTTGAACAAAAGCAGGATGCCTAATGCATCCTGTTTTTTGTGATTAAAGTAACATAATGAGCGTTCCTGCCACAATCATCATTAATCCAATAAAAGATTTTAAATTCAGTTTCTCATGAAAGACAATATAAGAGAAAAGCACTGTGACTAAGATACTCAATTTATCAATCGGCGTGACAAGACTGGCTGGTCCAATCTGCAATGCCCTATAAAAACATAACCATGAAGCTCCAGTCGCTATACCTGATAAAAAAATATAAACCAATTCATGCTTGGGAACTTCTTTAACGCTATTTTGCGCATTTGTCGCAAATACAACAACCCATGCCATCACCAAGACAACACTTGTACGGATGGCAGTTCCTAGATTGCTTTCAATATGACTGATTCCTACCTTTCCTAAAATGGTTGTTAAACTGGCAAAGACAACTGATAACACAGCATAGATCAACCAATGATTGTCTTCTTTTTGATTTGTTTCCTTTTTCTCCAACATCAAAAAAGTTCCCGTCATCATCAAGATCATCCCGATAATTTTATAAATATTGACTGTTTCATGAAATAAGATAAAACTTAAAATCATTGTTAAAACAACACTTGTCTTATCTATTGCAGCCACTTTATTAATATTTCCTAATTGTAAAGCTCTAAAATAACATAACCAGGATGCGCCTGTCGAAAGACCTGATAACACCAAAAAAAGTATTGTCTGATAAGATAAGTTCGCTATTTCATGAAAAGAACCTACAATAAAAACCATAATCAATGAAAAAATCAAAACAACAATTGTTCTGAGAGCTGTCGCTACATGTGAATTTGTATCATGTATACCACATTTTGCTAAAACAGCTGTTATACCTGCAAAAAATGCTGAACCAAATGCATATAAAATCCACATCTCTTTGACCTCTTTTCTGGTATTTCTTCTTTTTTTATTCTCATAACTCTATTTTATAACGATTTTCATTATAAAAAAAGCAAGAATCAACGTTCTTACTTTTGATAAACATGTTTATAGGCTTTTTGTCTTGTTATTTTTAATACATTTTCCTCACCAGGAAAATGAATAGGATTCATATGTGTCTGCTGATAAATCTCCAGTAAATCTATAACATCCTGATAGATTTCTTCAATCTCCATATTTCCATACATTCTTGGTGGTAAAATATAAATAGGGACTTGAACATCAGTCTTTTCAAGTAACTGTTTCACATAAATATTAAGGTGTGGACAACAAATAATAATATCAAAGTTATCTATCTTTTCTAAAACAAGAGAAAAAGGAGAAAACTCCATTTCAAGTTGATTCGATAAGTTCTTGGCAATAATCTCCTTTTTCATTCTTTCAGCGACATAACTTGATGAAAAGCCACCACCACAGCATAATAAGACTCTAATCATGTGCTGCCTTACATTTCTCTACAAAGATTTTTATTTTTTGAGTTGCAATCTTTAATTCTTCAAGACTGTAAGCATAAGAAACACGGATAAATCCTTCTCCTGCTGGTCCAAAAGCAGTTCCTGGAACACAAGCCACTTTTTGATCTTCTAACAGTTTTTCACAGAATTCATCAGATGTGAGTCCAGTTGAACGAATACATGGAAAAACATAGAAAGCGCCTTGAGGTTTAAATGTTTCCAGTCCCATATCATTAAATGTTTTCACTAAAAAGTTTCGTCTAGCCTTATAAGAATCTCGCATTTTCAAGACTTCATCATAACAATGTCTTAATCCTTCAATAGCTCCATATTGGGCAGCTGAAGGAGCAGACATGATGATATATTGATGAATTTTATTCATAGCTTTTGTAAATACAGAATGAGCGAGAACATAACCCAAACGCCATCCTGTCATCGCAAAGGCTTTAGAAAAACCACTCACAACAATCACCTGATCTTTGATTTCATCAAATGAAGCAATTGAACAAAATTCTTCTTCATAACTCAATTCTGCATAAATTTCATCAGAAATCACGATAAGACCTGATTCCTTAATAATAGGAACAATCTTTTCATAATCACTCTTTGTCATAAATCCACCGGTTGGATTTGATGGATAATTAATCAATAATGCTTTTGTTTTGGGTGTAATCGCAGCTTTTAAAAGCTCTGGTGTTAATTTAAACTCATCTTCCTGACGTAAATTAATTGTGACAGGAACTCCTCCTGCAAGCTCAACACCAGGTGTATAAGCTACATATCCAGGATCCAAAACAATCATTTCTTCTCCAGGATTTAATATAGCACGAATCGCAATATCAATACCCTCTGATCCCCCAACAGTCACAATACAGTTCTCTTTGGCATTATAATCCACATGAAAACGATCACGATAATATCGACAGATTTCTTCTCTTAATTCCTGTAATCCCTGATTGGCTGTATAAAATGTTCTTCCTTTTTCAATGGAATAAATAGCAGCTTCTCGAATAGCCCAAGGTGTTGTAAAATCCGGTTCCCCAACTCCTAAAGATATGACATCTTCCATTTGTGAAGCTAAATCAAAGAATTTTCTAATTCCACTTGGTTTAATTGTTTTGACTCTATCACTTAAAATATCATTATAATCCATTATGGAGTCACCACCAATCTATCATTTTTTCCATCTTCATCTTCAATTAAAACAACACCATTATTTTTATATTGTTTTAATACAAAATAAGTTGATGTTCCTGTCACTCCATCTACACATGCCAGTTTACTAGCCACAAAATGAGCAACTTCCTGCATTGTCTTTCCTTTAACAATACATACAAATTCAAAACTTCCACTCAATAAATACATTGTATCAACTTCATCAAATTTATAAATATGACTCGCAATACGATCATAGCCATATTCTCTTTCTGGACTTGCATTGACTTGAATCAATGCTGTTACAATTTCTGTATTTGTTAAATCCCAGTTGACAATTGTATGATAACCACAGATCACTTTCTTCTGTTCTAATTCCGTTAATTTTTGAATGACATTATCTTTAGATTCATCTAAGGCGGCCGCTAAATCAGTAATCTTCATCCTCGCATTTTTTTGTAATAAACTTAACATTAACTTCTCTTCCATATTCGCTTCCTCCTTCAATATAGTATCTATTGTATTACACTTTTGTGTATTATGAAAGAATTTTATAATTTTCTTTTTATTATTTCTATGTTTTTATACCTTTTTTTATTCATTTCATAAAATATTATGATAAAATATTTTATATAGCGAAAGGAGCTTTAACATGAAAATCTTTTATGTATCAAGTTATGGAAAACATCATGATAAAGGTATTTATATCATGAAATTTGATGAAAAAACATTAGAAATGAAACGTATTCAACAAATCGAAACTCAAGACTACCCTTCTTATATGATATGTAATGATCACACTTTATATGTCGCTTATAAAAATGCCAATTCTCATAGTTATGGAGGGGGTTTAGGAAGTTTTTCAATCTATAAAGATGAACTGATTTTAAATAATAATTATCATTCCAGTGGTCGTTCTTATACACATTTATGCGTTGATCAAAATAATCGCTATCTTTTTGCGGCGAATTATCATGTTGGCGCAACTGCTTCTTATCAATTAGAAAATAGTATTATTACTCAAAAAATTTGTGCAGTTCATCATGTCGGTTTAGGTCCCGATCTTTTAAAACGTCAAACAGGTCCACATGCACATTATGTTGGCATCACTCCTGATCAGGAATTTGTTTATTCTGTTGATTTAGGTGCTGATAAAGTCGTTATGTATCGTTACTCTCAGGGTGTTTTATTAGAAGATCCTCATTATACTTTAAATATTGTTCCTGGTTCTGGTCCACGTCATATGATTTTTTCTCATGATGGTCGTTTTGCCTATCTTGTCAATGAGATTGCTAATAATATTATGGTCTTTAAATATTATCAGGGCCATTTCCAATTAATACAGGCTATTCACTGTATACCAAGACATTTTAAAGGTTTTTCAAGTGCTGCTGCTATTCGCTTAAGTCATAGTGGAAATCATCTTTTTGTATCAAATAGAGGGCATGACAGTATAGCTATGTACCGCGTCAATAAAGAAAGTGGTAAAATTTCTTTACTCTATATGGTTCATACAAAAAAAGATCCTCGAGATTTCCAAATTGTTGATGATCGTTATTTAATTATTGCTTGTCAAGGCAGCAATCTGTTACAGGTGATGACATTCAATGAAGATACAGAAGAACTTGTTTTAAGTGACTCTTCAATTGAAATACCTGAACCTGTTTGTGTAGCTTTTGAATAGACTCTGCATATCACTTTGATTCATTATAAAAAACACTATGTTTGTTAACCAAGCAATCAGGTTTATTCAAACATAGTGTTTTATTTATTCACTATAATGATGATGTTTTAACCATTCAAAGCATCCCAGTCCAACAACAGCCACAATGAGTTCAGTCACTGGAAATGCACTCCAGACACCATTCATCTTTGCTATAGCGGAGAGGAGAAAAGCCATTGGAATGATAATGATAAATCCCCTTAATAAAGAAATAATATGTGCAGGCAAAGGATGTTCAACAGAAGTAAAATACATTGATAAAATAATATTAAATCCAGCAAATGGACAAGCAATGAAATATAACTTCAACCCTTGTGCTGCAATTGTCTGCAACATTGTATTATTCTCACTATTAAATATTTGTGTGATGGAAGATGCACCAAAGAAAATAGTTGTATAAATAACAGCTGAAATTATTAACATAGTTAATAATGCATATTTCAATACTTTATAAATGTTATCTAAATGATTCAAGCCATAATCTCGACTCATTAATGGCTGTATACCTTGAGCAATCCCAGTATATATAGCCATAACAACTAATGATAAATTAGCAATAACACCATATGCAGCAACACCCACATTCCCTTCAAGATTTAAAATAATGGTATTAAAAACAATCATGACAATTCCAGAAGAAACTTCTGTAACCAAAGAGGGTACACCACTTGAGAAAATACCTGTGATTGTCTTTAATGAAATTGAGCTCTTTATAAAATGAAATTGATTTTTCTTTCTGAAAAAATGTGGTGATAAAATGCACATGCTGATAATAGGAGCTAATCCTGTCGCAAAGACAGCTCCAAAAATGCCCATTTGACAAGGAAAAATAAAGATATAATCTAAAACAATATTAGAAAAACTTCCTCCTAGCATTGCAGCCATGGAAAGCTGTGGTGCCCCATCATTACGTACAAAACAAAGAAAAACATTATTCATTAAAAAAGCTGGCGCAAACAATAATATCACTTGTAAATATGTTTTTGACATATCAAAAACATTCCCCTGCTCAACAAATAATGAAATAATTGTTCCAGAAAATAAGAAACCTATCAAAACAAAAATAATCGCAAAACATATAGCTAATAAAACAGCATGAGTGAATGTCTTGTTTGCATCTTGATGATGTTCCTGGCTTTTTAATATGGAATATTTTGTTCCACCACCCATACCAATCATCAAGCCACTTCCATGAATAAAACTATAAATAGGAATAGCCAAATTTAAAGCTGTCAATCCATCTGTACCAAGTCCTTTAGAAACAAAAAATGTGTCTGCTAAAATATAGCACGATAAACCAATCATACCTAACACATTTAAAGATGTATACCTAAAAAATTCCTGTAAACTCTCTAATTTCTTCATGTTTTCTTTATCCTTTCATTTTATCAATTGAATAGATATATTAAACATTTTATTGACTTTTGTCACCTTTTCTATCTTTACAAAAGAAAAGCACTGATTGTCGTATCTTCAATGGCCTATCGATACGAAACCAATGCTTAAAATTTACCCGGCGGCAAACAATCATATATCTGCTATGCATTCTATCACAAGACATAATATATATCAATACATCTCATTATTTTTTCATCTTAATCACATAAACAACTTCTTCATCTGTTTCAGAAATATCTACTGTTGTTTCCACTCCTGCCTGCTGTACCATCATGGCAGCCTGATCTAATGTATTCATAGCAATTTTTAAATTTTGTGAAATACTTTTTGTTTTAGGTTTTGGCTTTTTGGGTTCAATTTTCTTTTTGATTTTTTCTTCTGTCTGTTCAACATTTAAACCCTTATCCATAATTTCTCTTAACATATTATTTTGTTTTGCTGTTGTATCTAACTTCAATAAAGCTCTGGCGTGTCTTTCTGTGATATCTTTTCTTCGTACTGCTTCTTGAACAGTCATCGGAAGTTGTAATAACCTTAACTTATTTGCAATAGTTGATTGCTTTTTACCAACTTTTTGAGCTAATTCTTCCTGTGTTATATTTTGTGTATCTAAGATTTGTTGATATGCTAATGCTTCTTCAATGGCTGATAAATTCTCTCGTTGAATATTTTCAACAATTGCAGCTGTGGCAGTCTGTTGTTCATCATAATTTTGAACAAGACATGGAACTTCTTCTATACCTGCCAAAAGACATGCACGATAACGTCTTTCCCCAACAACAATCTGATACTTCCCATGATAAGGTCTGACCACAATAGGTTGTAATAATCCATTTTGTTGAATAGATACAGCTAATTCCTGAATTTTTTCATTTTCAAAATGTGTTCTTGGCTGATGCCCATTAGCTTCAATTTTATGTATATCTATAAATTTATATTTCGGTTCTTTCACAAAATCCTCTCCTTATAATCCGTTCCTTATTATAGCATTTTTATTCAAAAAACAAAAGAAATCAATAACACAAAAAAACAATTATCAACAGGCCTCTTTATAAAGAGTCTCTGTTGATAATTTTAACATCAATCCCTAATCAATTAATTTTAAATAACGAAAAGCATTATATAACCCATCATCATTAACATCTGTTGTAATATAATCAGCAGCAGCTTTAATTTCTTCGCCACCATTTCCCATAGCCACATTATAATCACAACATTCAAACATAGATAAATCAATTTTAGCATCTCCAAAAGAAATCGTATCTTTTTGGTCAGCACCTAAATAATCCAATAAAACTTCAATAGCATGTCTCTTTGTAATACCAGTTGGACCTAAATCACCATACAAGGCAACTTCTCCCTTACCACCCCATGTATTCGCAATCAAATGAGGAAATTCTTTTTGAGAATCTAAATGATCTTGATAACGACTTAAAATAAAACTAATTTTATTCACATCATCTCGATATAAATCTTCTCCCTGCAAATGAATAAAACCATCCATAAACTTCTTTGAAGATTCTTTAGCTTTCGTTAAATCTGCACCTTTACCCTGTGCATATTTCACCATTGTTTCTGGTCCCTGTTCCAACATATAATCATTACAATACATACCACTATTGGCTTCTAAATAAAATCCTAAATGTCTTTCATTACACCAGTCTACAATATGTTTGACATCTTCCTTTGATAATCCCTGATGCATCACAACATGCCCATGATCTTCTACATAAGCTCCATTCCCACCAATCATACCATCTAATTCACAAAGGTTTCTCTGTTCAATTTCAGCTTTTGAACAACCTGTACAAATATAAACTTTATGTCCATTTGCACGTGCCTGATTCACTGCCTGAGCAGCTGAAGCTGGTAATTTTGCCTCATAATCAATTAATGTTCCATCAACATCTAAAAATATAATCTTGCTCATATTGTCTCTCCTTTTCCACTATTATTTTTATTATAACATGTTTCAAAAAAATAACAGCATGAAATCATGCTGTTATTGAACTTTCACTTCACCAGATAAGACTTTCTGATAATCTTCATAATTCTTTTGAAGCAGTGCTGGAGTATCTAATTCATAAGGACATCGACTTGAACATTGACCACAATGCAAACAACCTTCAATCTTTTTCATTTCTGCCTGCATATCTTCAGTCAACCAGTTTTGTGATGGTGCTCTTCTTAACATCAATGACATACGGGCACATTGATGAATCATAATACCTGCTGGACATGGCATACAATATCCACATCCTCGACAGAAATCACCTGATAATTCTATTTTTTCTTTTTCTATAAATGCCTTCATTTCATCATCAAGAACCGGTGTATCCTGCATATAGGATAACCATTCATCTAATTCACTTTCTTTTTGAATTCCCCAAATAGGTAAAACATTATCAAATTGACTCATATAAGCCATTGCTGGACGTGACTGATTAATTAATCCTCCAGCTAACCCTTTCATCGCAATGAATCCCATATTGGCTTCTTGACTCTTTTGAACCAGTTCTATTTCTTTTTGAGATGATAAATAACTAAAAGGAAATTGAATCGTTTCATAGAGATGAGAATCAACAGCATCTAATGCAACTTGTAACTGATGAGCAGTGATTCCAATATGTCTGATTTTCCCTTGTTTTTTAGCTTCTAACATACATTCATACATACCTGTTCCATCATTTGGTGCATAAACTTGTGAAGCACAATGAAACTGATAAATATCCACATAATCCGTTTTCAATAACGATAATGATGTGTCCAATTGCTTCCAGAATTCTTCAGGTGTTGTTGCCATTGTCTTTGTTGCAATATAATAGCTACTACGCGGATAAATATGTAATGCTTCTCCTAATTTTTCTTCACTGTCGCTATAAGCTCTTGCTGTGTCAAAAAAACGCATTCCTCCATCATAGGCTTTTCTTATAATAGTGACCCCTTCTTCTTTAGAAACTCTTTGAACAGGTAATGCTCCAAACCCATTTTGTACAACTTGAATACCTGTACTTCCTAAAATGATTTCCTTCATACGCCTAACCTCTTTTCTCACTTTTTATTTTAACACAACTTATTTCCTTTTTGAAAGCTTGATATTTTGAACCTGATAACAATAAGGACATTGAACATGATAATCTTGAACCTGACGATTCACATTACCTATAATCTGAAAAAAGTGAGGTTTCCATGTTCGATGACAATGTTGACATTGAAAATAACGATTTTGACTTACTATGACATATAAAATAATCATACATAAAACAATGCCTAGAACACCTATCATTATCATTTTCAATACCTCCTTTCTTTATTGATTTTCTTCAAAAAAAATAATCTTTATCAGATTCTATCATATATACTTACTGCCTTCTTTAATGGAAAGTTTAGCCATTTTTTCATGGTATTGTTGAATAAAATCACGAACCCATTGTGGATTTGTTTTAGAATAATCTCTTAATATCCAGCCTATCGCTTTGTTGATAAAAAACTCATGATTATTCAAATTATTCACAAGAATCTCTTCTAACAAGATGGTATTTGTTTTTTCTTTTCGTCCTAACTGATGATCAATAGCTAATCTTCTTAGCCAAAAGTCATCATCTAATGACCATTCCAGCATTAAATCATCAACACGTTGGTCTGTTAATCCAATTTGACCAATAATCGTATCAAAATTATCAATAGAATCCCACCATTGTTTATCTTTTATATAAACTTTCATATGCTGAATATCTTCATAAACCAATTGATTTTGAAACATTTTTAAATAATCACAGACAAAATATTGAAATTCTCTATGAGAATCCTGATAACATAAATCTAAAAAATCCCAATCAATTTGTTTGTGTTTCTTTTCCTGCTTCAAAAAATCTTTATAAAGCTTTCTTCTTTGAGGGGTTGGTATTCCATAGAAAACAAACTGATTTTTCATATATTGGGCCATAGATAAAGCTTGATTTTGATCTTGCATATTTTCAAATAACTGTTTGATATATAAATACTTATCCATCATTCCACATCATTAGTTTCATTATAACATAAAAGACGAGTTTCCTCGTCTTATAAATCACATATTCCTTTACCTTCACCATACATGCTATACCAGTCTGCATTGAAATCATCTACTGCTTTTTCTATGCTTGGATTCTTGAAAATCTGTTTCAAGATCTCTACTGGTGCTGTAATCGCCTGTGCTCCATAATTGAAGGCATCTCTAATCTGTTGCACTCCCTTGAATGATGCTGCGACTATCTTTGTATCATATCCATCCATGACAATACGATTTGATAATTCATTGATAAGCTCCATTGGATCTGCTCCTAGATTTCCAATTCTATTGACATATGGTGCAATATAGTCTGCCCCTGCTGCCAGTGCCATATAAGCCTGCATCAAATCATAGACAGCTGTCGCTGTGACATGAATGTTTTCTTCCTTCAACATCTTAATTGCTTTGATTCCTTCATAAGATACGGGTACTTTGATATAGACCTGTCTATCTATTTCTTCAAGAATTCTATGTGCTTCCTTGACCATGCTTTGACAATCCTTAGAAATCACCTGGATATGAAGGCTTCTATCCTTTCCAATAATATCTCTGATTGCTCGCATATGTGCAAAGAAATCCTCTGGGCTTGTCTTCTTGACAATAGAAGGATTGCTTGTAACACCTACGATAGGCATATAAGCAACGGCTTCCTTAATTTCTTCTAAATCAACTGTATCAATAATAAATTCCATAATCTTCTCCTCCTGTTATTCTTTGATTAAATTTTTGATACCATTTTGATAAACAATTTGATAAAATGTTTCCATTTCTTCATCTGTTAATTTCTTATATTTTGAATCAATCCCATAATCAAAATCAACCCACTCATATTTAGCAGATGCCAAGGGATTATAATTAAGTAATTCATATTGGACATCTGGATAAATATGCGATAAAAATTGACTAATAGATTGAATGTTTTGTTCTGTCGCAGTGATTTGAGGAATCAATGGTGTCCTAATAATCACTTTATGTCTATGTTCGCTTTCTAAGACATATTGAATATGTTTTTTGATTGTTGATAATGAACCTCCAACATACTTTTGATGCATATCTTCATCATTGATTTTTAAATCAATATAAATCTGATCAAGATATGGTAATGCTTTTTGAATGAAATCTAATGACGTATAAAGTGTTGTTTCAATAGCAGTGTGAATATGTTGTTGGTGACAACGTTTTAAAATATCAATTAAGAACTCTCCCTGCATAAATGGTTCTCCACCAGAAAAAGTCACTCCACCACTATCACGATAAAAAACACGATCAGACTCAATTTCTTTCATCAGCATATCGACATCATAATATTGACTGTCATAACGAATTGCAGCCGATGGACAGACATGAATTAATTGATCAAAATCACCTTGATAATCTTTATTAAAATAAGGTCTATCATTTTGATAAATCATTTGTCCTGCTTTTGCATACTTTTCACAACAGCGACAATGTATACAATTGTTTTGAAAATAAACAGGTTGTCTTCGTGGTGATATACCCTCGGGATTTTGACACCATATACAATGAAGGGGACAGCCTTTAAAGAAAATGGTTGTTCTAATACCATCCCCATCATGTACAGCAAATCTTTTAATATCAAACACTAATGCTTTAGATGTTGTCATATGTTGTCCTTTCAATGATTTCATCCTGTAATTTATGCGCTAACTCTACAAAATAAGCTGTATATCCCGCCACGCGTATCGTTAATGATTTATGAAGTTGAGGACGAATCTGGGCATCTTCGAGATCTTCACGTCTGACAACATTGAACTGAATATGTGGAACTTTTAAATCAACAAAAGCTCTTAAAAAGTTTTCAAACTTGTTCATTCCATTTTTTGTTTCAAAAAACTCTGGTAAAAACTTCATATTCAATAAGCCACCATTCGTTGTCAAAGTATTGTTTAAACGTGATACTGATTTTAAAACTGCTGTTGGACCTTTCAAATCACGTCCATAAACAGGTGACATACCCCCATCAGCTAATGGCGTTAAAGCATTTCTTCCATCAGGAGAAGCACCAACATTTTCTCCCATTGGAACATGAGCTGAAACTGTATACATACCTGTATGATATGGGCCACCACGATAATTCGTATAATCTTTCATTCTTGATCTAAAATACTCAGCCCATTTAGCTCCTAAACGATCAACCCATTCTACATCATTTCCATATTTAGGCACTTTATTTAACAACATTGTCTGAATGATTTCATATCCTTTAAAATCTGATTGTAAGGCTGCTAGTAATTCCTTAGCATCAATAACCTGATCATCATAAACCAATTGTTTCATGGCAGCCAAAGAATCTGCTAAATTTGCGATTTGAATCATTTGAATACCAGATAGATTATATTTAGCTCCACCTTTTGTGACATCTAAACCATTTTCTAGACAATCGTCAATAACTGATGATAAGAAAGCTGTTGGTAAACAATCTTGATGAGCTTTTTCAACGATGACTTCACATTGCATCATCTTGTCTATAAAGTAATCAATTTGTTGCTGAAAGGCTTTTTCTAAATCTTCAAATGTCTGATAAGTATCCAATCCTCCTAGATCCAATCCAATCTGTTCATGTGTCAATAAACACTTGCCATGATTCAATGTCAATTCCAAAGCTTTATTCAAATTAAACATAGCTGCATCAGACCAACCTAAATTGTTGCCATGTGTTGTTAATTCTACACAACCTACAATTGCATAATTTAAAGCATCTTTCTTTTCAATACCTAGTTCCATTAACGCATGAACAATGGCTTCATCATTAAAGAATTGTGGCATACCACTTCCTTTGGATACAACCTCAATGGCTTTTTGCATCAGCTCATGAGAACTATTGCGATTTAAACGTACTGATAAATTCGGTTGTGGTAGTCCTAAATCATATTGGCACTGTAAACAAAGTAAAGAAAGCTCATTATAGGTGTCATTACCATTTTCATCCTCGCCCCCAATCGCAATATTAAATCCAATGGGGAATCCTGCAAAATATTTGGCACTATTTTGATTACGTAAATAAACGATCTGATTAAATTTTAACCATAAACATTCTAAGATGTCTAAAGCATCTTCCATAGATATCTTTCCTGATTCTATATCTTTTTGATAATAAGGATATAAGTATTGATCCATTCTTCCTGGAGAAAAAGAAGACGCATTAGATTCCATATGCAATAGGACAAATAAAAACCATAAGGATTGCACAGCTTCATGGAATGTTTCAGGTGGACGTTTTGTGAGATTTAAACAATTGTTTGCGACTGTTCTTAAAGATTGTTGATAAGGTTCTTCGACTTCATCAATATTTTCCATAATCATATCATGGTATCTTTTCATAAATGTACAGGCACCCTGCATAACCAGAACAACACATTCATAAAACTCTTTTTGTGATTCCTCACATGTCTTTAATTTTTCTTGAGCCTGATTCATGAGTCCTAATGGTCCCATCTTTAACCATAATGCGCTGTCAGGACAAATATGACCTTGAGCATGATCTTTCTGATTGATTTTTACAACCTTAGCAATACTTTGAATTTCCTGACCGCCATGATGTTTAATGACATCTTCCATTGATTTTCCTTTCCAATAAGGATAAATCTTTTCCCTAAATTCTTGAATATCTTCTTCTTTTACATGAAACTGATCTTGTGGTCGAGTTGGTAATGTTTCAAATTCGTTGTTGACCCATGAACATCCACTTTCTGGAAAAACAACACCATATCTTACACCCTTTGTACGATTACCAACAATTAACTCTTCTTTTTCAAAGCCTATTTCCAATTCTTCCATAGCTGCTTTTAAAGATAAGGCTCTTTTTTTAGGAATAGATAAATGTTCATTTTCCTGATAAACACGTGTAATAATACGTGCCTGTTCAATAGATGCATAACGTGGTGCTGATAACATTTTATCTTTTAAGATTTGAATTCTTTGACTCATTAATTTTTCCATAGCTTCCTCCTATATGATATCTATGTCATACTCTTTGATATATTTTTGATCATCTTTATTTAAAGAACCCGCTACAATCATGCCATCTAAATCTTCTAAGTTTCCATAGATAAATTGACCATCTTCTCTTCGTTTTCTTTCTTCACATACAATATAATTCATTTGACTTTGTTTCATAACAGCCTGTTTCATCAAACCATCTTCCACATAATAAGTAGAAATCTTTCCATGATTCATATCAACACCTACAACACCTAGAAACGCCTTATCAATCTTAAAGTTTTGAATCATCTGCACAGATAATCCTCCCCAGAAACCATCTCTTTCCTTATTCAGTTCACCGCCAATAAAAATAACAGATATGTTTTTATTATGTCTTAAAATATCTAAAATCTCTATCATATTGGTGATGACATTAAGCGTTAATGTCGACTGATTTAACAGTTTAGCGACCTCTACATGCGTTCTTGAGATATCCAGAAAAATAGTATCCTGATTTTTTAATAATGAAATGAGTTTATCAGCAATGACTATACGTTCTTCATTATTCATATCTTTACGTTGTAAACTGCTATACAAATGAGGATTCGTACGAATACTCATTGCTCCACCATATGTCTTTTTTAATAATCCTTTTTTCTCTAAGACAGCCAAATCTTTACGTATACAATCTTCTGTAACCTGATATTTCAAACTTAAATCTTTGACTTTAACACTGCCTGATTGATTCACCTGTTCAACAATATCATCCTGTCTTTCCTTCGCAAACATTCTCATCCTCCTTTATTAGTATTTATTGTTTAATCTTATTATATATTATTTTTTATTGTTTTCAATACATTTTCTCATTGAGAAAATAAAAAAGACATTAGTTATCACCAATGTCCTGTCCTAAAGATAAATAAATGAAATATTCACCATCAATTCCATAAGATTCACTCAAATAAATGCTTTCATCATCCTTATAATCACTCACAACAAAACGTGTATTATCATCTTCATCAACTTTTAATTTTGATTTATATTCCTCAATAGCTCCAAAAATATCAATATTAAACTTTTCATTAATCTTTTCTATCTGTGCTTGATCTAAATTGATGTCATTTTCTCTAATCGTTCCTTGATTATTCCATGATAAAGTTATAGATTGAAGATAAGGTTCCTGATTTTGAAAATTAATAGAAGCTGTTAAACTTATCACATTATCTGTTCCATATACATTAACATAGGCACTATAATTGTCTTCATATATATCATAACTCTCAGAAACATCAACATCCATCAATAAATCATCACTAAAGAAAGACTTTAAATCATTTTCATAATCCAGTGCCAACTGCAAAGTTCCATCATCATCTCCATTATCAATACCTTCCTGTAAAGATTCTCCACTAAACTCTGTATAATTATGGCTATTATAATTACTTACAATATTTCCAATAAAAACAGATGCCATCTGAACAACAGCAATCAATGCCACTATAAAAATAATGTATTTTCTAAAAGTAGATGTTTTTGTTCGTTGAGAACGATCACGTGATTTTTCTCTACGTGGTATATAAATTTTTTTATTACGTTTTGGTTTAAAAACTTCTGGCTCTGGATAATTTGCAGATGTTGCCTGCGTATGAGTCGCTGTTGAACTGTGTCTAACACGATAGCCACAATTTGGACACCTATCTGCTCCCGGTGGTATTTTTGTATCACATACATCACAACGCATAATGATTTCCCCTTTCCCTATTAGATTTCTATACTTTTATTATAATTGTTTATAAGTCAAAATAGAAGAAAAGTTTACATATTTAGATAATTAATCATCTATAAAGTTGTTATTTGTAAATATTAAATCTTTTCTTCTCACGATCTATCCAAATCAATGAAACAATCACATCAATAAATCATAACCATGATAAACAACACTATTTTCTCTATCATTTTATATTTCTATATATATTTATGTATAAATATATATAGAAATATGATATACTATAAATGAGGTGATTCATTATGGAACATATTACAATTAGACCAATATCTGATTTGAGAACGAAATTAACTGAAATATCAAAAGAGATACATGAAAGCAACCAGCCTATTTATCTAACAAAGAATGGATATGGAGACATGGTTCTCATGAGTATGGAGGCTTATCAAGAAATGATTGAAAACAATGAAATATATTTAAAAATGAAAGAAGCGGAAATTTATGCTGAATTAAATACTAAACGATTAAGTCATGAAGAAGTATTTAATAACTTGCATGAATTCATTGATAGTCTTTAATGAATGAATACAAAATAGAATATTTACAATTATTTAAAGACGATTTGAATGATATTGTAAAATATATCACATTAAAACTTGATAATAAACCTGCAGCTCATAAATTAGTCAATGAAGTACAAAAGAAAATAGAACTATTAAAAACAAATCCAGAAATTTATCAATATTACGATTTTATAAAACCACTCAAGAAACAATATAGATATTTTATAGTAGGGAATTATATTGTATTTTATGGTGTAGATAAAAAAACAAAGGTTGTATCTATATATAGAATCTTATACAATAAGACAAATATGAATAATGCTATAAAATAGTTCATATATCCCCTCAATCAGCTTTATATGATATAAAGCTGATTTTTATTATATAAAAGCTTATCAAATCATCATGTACGAAAAAACGCATCAACTGATGCGTTATAATGGTTTCTTTTTAATTCTACTAAAATCTCTAGGGTATTTGGATGGAGTATTCTTCACTTTATGTATATAGATGTTACAACGATGATCGTTTTCATCTGTTAAAGTGAAGCTTTCCTGTCTCATGACTTTTCCACCTAATTTTTCTATACCCTGCATAGCTTCCTGTAGTTCTTCTTGAGCTTTTAATCCTTTTAAAGTTATAAAATCTCCATCAACTTTCACTAAAGGCAAGCATAATTCATCTAAAATATTTAATCTAGCGACTGCTCTTGCTGTCACAATATCAAATGATTCACGATGTTTAACTGCATATTCTTCAGCTCTCGCACTTATAGCATCAACATCTTTTAAATCTAAAACTTGGATTAAATGTTTTAAAAATGTAATACGCTTTGAAAGTGAATCAACTATAGTAACTTTTAATTCTGGATAGACAATCTTTAAAGGAATAGAAGGGAAACCTGCTCCTGCGCCTACATCACATAAAGATTGATTGGACAATGCATAATCAAATGAAATCGTTAATGAATCATAGAAATGTTTCAAATAAACATCTTCTTTTTGAGTAATGGCTGTTAAATTCATTTTTTGATTCCATTCAACTAATGTTTGATAATAGTTTTCAAACTGTTCGAGTTGTTTTGATGTTAAAGTGATACCTTTATCTAAAAGGGCTTGTATAAATTGTTCCTGATTCATATATACCTCTTAATAATGTTGTTTTAAATAGATCAACAAGACTGAAATATCGGCTGGATTGATACCTGAAATTCTTGATGCCTGAGCAATTGTAACTGGTCTAATCTGAGATAACTTTTGTTTTGCTTCCAAAGAAAGATTTAAAACATCTTCATAATCAATATCTTGAGGAATCTGTTTTTCTTCCATTTTTCGTTGTTTTTCTACTTGTCTTAAAGTCTTATCAATATATCCTTTATATTTAATAAGAATTGTCACTCTTTTTTCTTCTTCTAAAGTTAAATGAGCATCCTCAATATATGGTTTTAACTTCTGATAATCCATCTCTGGTCTCTGTAATAATCCTTTAGCACTGATACCTTCTTTTAAAGGTGTAGATCCTAATTGTACTAATAATTCATTGATTTCATGTTTTGGTGTAAAACGAATAGTATCTAATCTTTCTATTTCATTATGAATATGATTCATCTTTTCCAAATAAGCCTGATAAACTCGCTCTCTAACAAGACCTGCATCATATCCATATTGTCTTAATCTTTCATCCGCATTATCATGTCTTAATAATAAACGATATTCAGCACGTGATGTTAACATACGATAGGGTTCTTTTGTTCCTTTTGTAACCAAATCATCAATCATGACACCAATATAAGCCTCATTTCTTTTTAAAATTAATGGTTCTTCATGATTGATTGTCTTCACAGCATTAATACCTGCCATTAATCCTTGAGCTGCCGCTTCTTCATAACCACTTGTTCCATTGATTTGTCCTGCTGTAAAAAGATTTTTAATCACTTTTGTTTCTAATGATGGCCATAATTGTAATGGATCAATCGCATCATATTCTATCGCATAAGCATATTTTAAAATCTGACAGTTTTCCAATCCTGGAATCGTACGTATCATTTGTTCTTGAATATCATGAGGCATGGATGTTGAAAAACCTTGAACATAAATGGTATTCATTTCTTTGGATTCTGGTTCTAAGAAAATCTGATGTTGTGGTTTATCAGAAAATTTCACAACTTTATCTTCAATAGAAGGACAATATCTTGGTCCTATTCCTTTGACAATCCCAGAATACATACTACATCTTGATAAATTATCTTTAATAATTTGATGTGTTGTTTCATTTGTATATGTTAAATAACAAGGAGTTTGTTTTTCAATAGGAACAAATGTTGTTGTTTCATAACTAAATGCAAGAGGTTCGTCAGTGCCTGGCTGTAATTGTGTTTTTGAATAATCCACACTGTTGATTTCTACTCTTGGAGGTGTTCCTGTTTTCAGTCTTTGAATACGGAAGCCTAAATCTCTCAGTTGATCAGATAAATACAATGATGGCTTTTCCTGATCAGGTCCACTTGGTGTCTTTTGATCTCCAACCATGACTTCAGCTTTTAAATAAGTTCCTGTTGTTAAAATGACAGTTTGTCCCTCATAAGCTGTGCCATCAGCCAAAGTCACTCCTTTGACTGTCTGATTTTCAATGATTAATCCTTCAACCATAGCTTCTATGATATCTAAGTTTTCCTGTTGTTTTAAGACATTTTGCATATAACGTGGATAGGCTTTTTTATCTGCCTGAGCACGTAATGATTGGACTCCTGGTCCTTTGGCCGTATTTAACATCTTCATTTGCAAGTATGTCGCATCCGTTGTTTTCCCCATCTGACCACCTAAAGCATCTATCTCTCTGACAATAATTCCTTTTGCTGGTCCACCGATAGAAGTATTACAAGGCATAGATCCGACATTTTCAAAATTCGATGTCACTAACAATGTTTTCTTCCCTATTCTTGACGTAGCTAAACATGCTTCAATTCCTGCATGTCCTCCTCCTACAACAATGACATCATACATTTTCCCTCACACTCCTTTAATCTGTTTCATCTTAGCACAAAATATTCATATTATCAAATTGAATTATTCATACATTCTTAATAGATAAAACTTTTAGGTATCTTGAAGTTTTGTTGCGCATAAAATGAAGCATATGCTATAATACTTTTGAGGTGAAAACTTATGAATCCTAAAGACATATTAGAAAAATATTATCATTTTGCAGTTGTAGGAGTCACTCCTAATCAAGAAAAATACGGTTATAAAATCTTTAAGCGTTTATTAGAAAAGGGATATCAGACTTATGGTGTATCCCCTATCTATCAGAATATAGATGATTATCATATTTATCCTCATTTAGAAGCTATTGATCATCCTATTGATGTTGTGGTTTTTGTGGTCAATCCAAAATATGCCTATGATTACATTGATGAAATGTCTGGCATTGGTATTCGTTATGCATGGATGCAACCAGAAACATATGATGATCAATTATTACAATATATGAAAGATCAAGGCATTACACCTATTCTTGCCTGTATCTTAGTTGAAACAGAGTAAATCAGTTTAAAAACTGATTTTTTTATGTCCAATTTTGTATGATTTGATGATTTTGGTCATATAAAGTCCAATCATCTATATGACAGGAATCCCCATCTAACATATAAATGTCAAGGATATGGGAATCATTGATTTCTTTTTCATAAACCTTCCCATCATTCACAAAAGAATATTGAGAAGCATTTTGTTTATTTTTCCCATAAACAACAATAATAGCCTGATGAGAATCTGCATAATTGAAAGTATCTATATCCTGAGAAGAAGATGACCCTCCCCAAAACTGATAGTCGTTCATCCATAAATTCTGAACATTTTCATAAATAAGCAAATGGCTTTGAGCTTGATCATCAAGATAAGAAATAAAATATAATCCATCCTGATATTTTACTTTTTCAATTGTTTCAAAATGACGATCTCTTTTTGATATATCTTGAATAAGATAACTATAAAAATCTTGTGGCTGATGTCGCATAATCATGACAAGACATCCAATAATGATAAGCAATAATAAAAAAATATACATATTCAAATACTTTTTCAAATGATTCATAAACATGTGTAAATCTCCTTATAAAAAACCTTTCCATTCTTATTCATTTTATATCATGTCATAATCCACCTGGCTTTGCGATTTGTTAATATGAAGTTTAAGTTAATTTTATGTAAAATAAAAAATATGTTTTCATCATCATATTTCCATTAATCGTACACATCTTTATATTATAATAAAAGTAGGAAGGTGAGTCTTATGAAACAATATTTATATTACTTTTTTTCACGTTACATCTTACTTTATTTTTTTCTCTCTATACCTGCTATTGGATTTATGTATGTACCTGAACTTTATCTTCCTATCATGATCCTCTTTTTATGGATTTACACATTTATGCTCAAAAGAAAAAACAATCTTCAAAAAGACTATTTTCTTTTTCAAGCTTTCCTTGTTCTATTGATTTCAATAGCTCTATGTATTTCTTTTATTCTTTCTCAAGGTTATTTATCTTCTCCTTACTGGAATATCTTCTATATTATGACCCTTCCTTTTAGTCCATTAATTTTATCCTCTACGACATTTGGAAATTACTCCGTTGTTTTTATCAGTCCTATTATCATTCTTCTTGCCCATTTCATTTTCATTTATGCTATGACAAAACCTCAAATCCAAACACGTCGTATCACTATATGGTCATTAGTCATGATAATAACAACAACGACCAGTATGTACATTTATCAGAATAGCCCTTCTCAAAAATTTAAGGGCGGACATGATTTTGACTACATGAATGGTTATTCCAGCACTGATTTATCTCACTTCTATCCTTACACAGAAAATAGCCAGCTTGTAGAGCTTCAAGAACCAAGTACTTTTACTATTGAAAATGAAAAAGACATGCCTATTCTTGATGGTGCTGAAGCCTGTTATCCTGTCTACAGTGCCATTGCGAAAGCTGTCTATAAAGATATTGATCAGATAGAAAAAGCCTATAGTGAAACAGAAGACTACAATTATTATAATACCAATGGCAAAATTGTCACATTCACCAATACATCTGTAGGTTATACACGTTTAATCAATGGTGAAGTTGATATGTTCTTTGGAGCCAAACCATCTCAGTCACAATTAGACGAGGCTAGAGAGGCTGGTGTTGAATTTGAATATACACCTATCGGTCAGGAAGCTTTTGTATTCTTTGTTAATGAGGATAATCCTGTTTCTCATTTATCGACGCAACAAATTAAAGATATCTATCATGGCGATATTACAAACTGGCAGGAAGTTGGTGGACTAAACAAAGCCATTCTTGCTTTTCAAAGACCAGAAAGATCTGGCAGCCAATCTATGATGACCCATTTCATGGGAGATGTTTCATTAAAGGAACCTCTTCAATACGAATATGTTTCAGCAATGACTGGTATTATTACTGATACAGCCCAATATAATGGTGAAAAAGATGCCATTGGATATACATTTAGATACTTTTTAGAAGGGCTTCATCAAGAACAAAATGTGAAAATATTATCTGTTGATGGTGTTGAGCCAACGACTGAAAACATTAAAAATCAGACATATCCTATATCTACTTATTTATATTGTGTGACTTTAAAATCAAATCAGAAAGAAAATGTTAAAAAATTAAAAGACTATCTTCTCTCTTCACAGGGACAATATATTATTGAAAAAACAGGTTATTGTGCATTAAATTAGAAAAGGAGTTTCATTCATGAAAAAAGTAATCAGCTTATCACTTTTGGTCATCATTATGATAATCATCTGTCTATTTTGTTTAAGTCCAATAACAAAGGATTCGATGACACATGTTGCAAAAGAAGACACACTATATTCCAAAGCCTTAGACTATGTCATATCCAAACAAAAGAATGCTTCTTATCATAAAGATAAGGAAGACTATCATATTTTTACAGATTATATTCCTTATGGTATTGAAGAAACAGGTCATTATCAACATATCTTTATGTGGATACATTTAGAAAGTTTCTATGTTTTGAATGATGAACTTATTCAAGACGAAAGCTTTTCTATTCCTTATAAAATCACTTACAAAGATAACCAGGTCATTCAATGTGAAACGCCGGAAAGTGGAGATCTTTATATTGATTCTATTCAAAGGCTATTTCCACCTCAAATACAAAATCATATCTTAAATCACTCATCCCATTCATTTGATTTAAGTCAACAAATTCAAGAGCACTATGCTTATCTTCCTTCACCAGACATAGCTCATACTGTCTGTTATTAAGCTTACTATAACGAACAGTTTAAAACTTATTAATGAATAAAATCTTTGTATAGTATTTATTCTCTATACAAAGATTTTCGTTTTTTCATCTTTTGTTATTATGGGATACACAAATAAATGATATAGTTTGGAAGGAGATGATGCGATGGATTTATATTTTGTATTAGTTGGATGTGTTATTCTTATATGTATTTTATTAAATCGTTTTTTAGATAAATTGGCTATTCCTTCTCTTTTGTTTTTTATTCTTTTAGGAATGCTTTTAGGTGAAAATGGTATTTTAGGTGTTGTTTTTAATGATTATCAGATTGCCGAAATGATTTGTTCAACCAGTTTGATATTTATCATGTTCTTTGGTGGTTTTGGAACCAATTTGAAAGTAGCCAAACCAGTAATTGTCAAATCTATTGTCTTATCAACACTCGGTGTCTTATTAACAGCATTGCTGGTTGCGGGATTTGTTTATTATGTTTTAGATTTATCGTGGTTACAGAGTTTATTAATTGGATCCGTCATTTCTTCTACTGATGCTACATCTGTCTTTAATATTTTACGTTCTCGTCATTTATCTTTAAAGTATGGAACAGACTCATTATTAGAAATTGAATCAGGATCGAATGACCCTGTTTCATATATGTTAACAATATCTGTGATTATGATTATGACAGGACAAAACATATCTTTACCAGTTATGATTTTTCAACAAATCATCTTTGGTTTATTATGTGGTTTTTGTATTGGAAAAATCATAGTGAAAATTTTAAATGAAGTTCATGTCAATGAAAGCTATGAAAATACAGTTATTATTTTTGCAAGCAGTATTATCACTTATGCTTTTTCTAATCTGATTGGTGGAAATGGATATTTAAGTGTTTATATTTGTGGCATCATTTTAGGTAATAGTTATATTCCCCATAAAAAAGACATGGTTCATTTTTATGAAACTCTTACAAAAATGGCACAAGTCTTAATCTTCTTTTTACTAGGATTACTTGTCACACCATCTGAACTTCCAGAAGTTATTATTCCTGCCATTTTGATTATGATTTTCTTAACATTTGTAGCTCGTCCTTTATCTATTTCTGTACTCCTTGGTATGTTTCGTTCACCATTGCGACAAATGACCGTTGTATCATGGGCAGGATTAAGAGGTGTAGCATCAATCGTCTTTGCGATATACGCTGTGCTTTATCAAGTTGATTTACCATTTGATTTATTTAATCTTGTCTTTTGTATTGTCTTATTTTCACTTTCTATTCAAGGCTCACTTCTACCATGGATTTCAAAGAAATGTCATATGATCAACCCACAAGTTGATATATTACGTACATTTAATGATTATCAGGAAGATAATGATATGTGTTTTGTGAAAATGAAAATAGGTCATCATCATCATTTTAAAAACCTGAAGCTTAAAGATATTAATGCTGATGATTTGTTAGTTATTTTAATCGCAAGAGATCACCAAACTTTGATTCCTAATGGTGATACAGAAATATTAGAAGGAGATTTACTTGTTTTAGCCGCAAAGCAATTTGAAAACAGGGAAAACATTCGTTTAGATGAAACCCATATTCATTCATCACATAAATGGAAAGATAAGCTTGTTAAGGATATTTCTTTACCTGCTAAACAGTTAATTATCATGATTCAAAGAAATCATCAATCTATTATCCCTAATGGAACAACGCCTATTTTAGAAAATGATATTCTTGTGACAATTGAAACACAGGATGAAATATAAACATCGAATAAAGTAGGTTAATCTATCGCTAGACTAACCCCTTATCAAACCGTACGTGCACTATTAATGCATACGGCTTACCAATTTACTATTTATCTTTAATTTACGTATGGACTATCGTGAAAACGCATAGTCCATTTTCTTTAATCGCTCTTGCGTGTAATAGGCTATACCTTTTTCTTTATTTTTCTTTTTATTTAATTTGGCATTCAACATAATGTCTGCTTATTTGAATCGTATTAACTTCCCTTTATTCAATATTATTTAAATCATCATTATTTATTTTTTAAGAATACATGCCATATTTTGACCAATATTTTTTATGTTTTCTATTCCTTCTAAATCCATTTCAGCCTCTCTAGATAATTGACTATAAACCATATTCCAATATGTTGATCCTACAACAATCATTTCATGATTCAAAAAGAAATGATTCATTGCATCTACTGCATTTAGACCTCCACCACGTCGAAGCGATACAATAGATGCACCCACTTTATATTTCATAGATAGATTCTCTTTATTCACATCTAAAACAACTGCTGCTCGTTCTAATAGAGCCTGCATAGATGAAGATATATTCGCCATATAAACTGGTGATCCTAATATCATTCCATCTGCTTCCATCATTTGATTAAATACATCATGAAAATCATCCTGATAAACACAATTTTTTCTACCCTGACAAGCCCAACAGGCATGACAAGGATTGATTTTCTTATCATAGAGAGTTATTAACTTGGTTTCTATTCCTTCTTTATTTAACTCTTCAAAAATATATTTCATCAATCTTGTTGTATGACTGTCTTTTCTTGCACTTCCATTAATACCTAAAACTTTCATACTCCCTCCATTTATTCTAAATCTTCACCATTTGATTCACATACTTTTTTATACCAATAAAAACTATCTTTTTTTATTCTTTTATAAGTTCCTTCACCTTTGTCATTAGCATCTACATAAATCAGTCCATATCTTTTTTCTATTTGCCCAGTACTGGCACTGACTAAATCAATACCTCCCCATGTTGTATATCCCATCAAATCAACACCCTCTTCTACAGCTTCTTTCATTGCTGAAATATGTTCTCTTAGATAATTGATACGATAACTGTCATGAATAGAACCATCTTCTTCGACCTGATCAGTAGCTCCTAAGCCATTTTCAATAATCAATAAAGGAATCTGATAGCGATCATAAATGTAATGCATATAATACTTAAGTCCTAAAGGATCAATTTGCCAACCCCATTCACTTTTTTGTAAATAAGGATTTTCAAAACCAGTAAAAATATTTCCTTTTGTCATATTAGCATCTGTATGTGTTGTTCGACATTGTGACATATAATAAGAGAAACCTAAAAATTCTACTGTTCCTTCTTTTAAATCTTTTAAATCCTGATCAGTCATAATGACTTCAACTTCATCTTCTTTCCACATGCGTTTTGCAAATGATGGATATTGACCTCTAATCATAGTATCAGTTGCATAACAGAAAATATCTTGGAAGTATTTGTAATTTTCCATGACATCTACAGGATCAGGTGTTAAAGGATATGTACACATTCCTGCCATCATACACCCCACCTTATTTTGAGGATTGATTTGATGAGCTAGTTTAACAGTCCTTGCGGAAGCAACTAACTGATGGTGCAATTCCTGATAGCGCTCCTGAGCTATTTTTTGATTATGTGGTAGATTTCTAAACAAAAGTAGAACATTAATCTCATTAAAAGTGATCCACTTGTTAACTAAATCTTTATACTCAATAAAGCAGACTCTAGCAAATTTTACAAATTCATCAATCATTTTTCTATTTGACCAGCCACCATACGTCTGTTCAAAATAAATAGGTTCATCATATTTATAAAGTGTAATAATAGGATCAATATTATATTTTCTTAATTCTTTAAAAACATTTCTATAAAACTCTACACCTTCCTGGTTGACTCCACCTTGAATCCCATATGGAAAAATACGTGCCCAGGAAATCGTTGTATTAAATGTTGAAAATCCCATTTCTGCCATCAAAGCAATATCTTCTTTATAATGATGATAAAAATCTGAAGCTTTTCTATTTGAATAATAAACATCATCAAAAGATGCATATTCTCCTCCTTCAGGTAAATGCGGAAACATAGCATAAGCTCCCGTTAATTCTCCTTTGCTACCATCTTTTTTCTTATAAATCAAATGTCTACCACTTGATGATGCAGATCCCACATCAGCAAAATCAACTTGAACAGGTGCTCTTCCCCCTTCATTCCAGCCTCCTTCAGCTTGTGCTGCACTGATTGAAGTTCCCCATAAAAAATCTTTTGAAAAACTCATACCTTATCTCCTCCTTTAAATTTTTTATAAAGACAAGCTATGATGAATCTTGTCTATCTACATTATTGATAAAAGCATATCCAAATACAATATCCTGCCATTTCATTGAAATAACTTTCCAGAGTTTCTTTTTGAAAAATATATAAAACTGGAATTTCAATTCAATTCTATTTATAATATTATCAACGGAGGTATGATTATGATTGTACTGGACAAATTGCAAAATACAGAAAACTTATCACCCAATGAAATCACTGTCGCCAATTATCTTATACAATATGAAGGAGATATATTACAATTATCCGCATCAGATATTTCTAAAGCAACTTATACATCTGCTTCAACGACTATCAGATTGGCAAAGAAACTCGGTTATGATGGCTGGCTTTCTTTAAGATCAGCTATTTTTACAGAAAAAAATTATTTGTATAAATCAGATCATCTTATAGATGCCAACTTTCCCTTTTCATATGGTGACTCCATTCAAACAATTGCATCACATATAGAACAACTGGAAAGCAATGTTATTCATGAAACAGCTCAACTTCTTCACCACGATGAATTATCAAAATCCGTTATGTTTCTTTCATCTTGCAGTCGTGTCTACATCTTTGCTATGTCTAATACAGCTTCTATTACCCATGATTTTCAATATAAAATGAGATTTCTATTTAAACCAGTTACCATTATTACAAATAGAGATGATTTCAGTTTTATATTCCAAACAATAAAAAAAGATGATTGTTGTATTTTTATCTCTTATTCTGGTGAAACATTTCAAGATTTGGATTTAACACCTCTTATTATCAATTGTCCATGTCCAACGATTTCTATAACTGGATATCATGATAATAGACTTGTTGCCTGTACAAAAGCTCATCTTTATATTCCAGACAAAGAAAAAAGATATGCAAAAATAGCACCTTTTGCTTCTAATCAGGCTATTCATTATCTTTTAGATGTTTTATATGCCTGTGTCTTCAGTAAAAATTATGAAATTAATCTACAAAAAAGAAAAGATTATATTCAAAAAACAGATAAAAAAGAAGTTCTTTAAAGAAGTTCTTTAAAAAATGAGTTCACTATCATTTGATAATGAACTCATTTTTTCTATTTCAAATAAGTATTCATAAAGTCAGCTATTTTATCAAATGGAATGATATCCATCTGATCATACAAATCCGTATGCACTGCATCAGGAATAATCAATAACTCTTTATTGTCAGGACATGGATTATGATCCATCATAGCCTGATAAGCGTCTTGACTCATATAACAAGAATGTGCTTTTTCACCATGAATAATCAAAATAGCATTTCTAATTTCATTTGTATATTGTAAAATAGGTTGATTTAAAAATGACATCGTCCCAATCACATTCCATCCCTCATTAGAATTTAATGAACGTTTATGATATCCACGTTGTGTTTTATAATAATCATAATAATCTTTCACATAAAATGGAGCATCCTCAGGTAATGGATCCACAACACCACCAGCTCTTTGATATGTTCCTGACTGATAATCTTTAATTCTTTGTGCATTATAGTTAAGACGTAACTGATATCTTTCTTCTTCACTATCATTAGCGTCAAAATATCCTTTTGAACCCACTCTTGACATATCATACATTGTTGAAGCGACTGTAGCTTTCACTCTTGTATCAATAGATGCAGTGTTTAAAGCAAGTCCACCCCAACCACAAATACCTATAATACCGATTTTTTCAGGATCAACATTTTCTTGTATAGATAAGAAATCAACAGCTGCCTGAAAATCCTCTGTATTGATATCAGGTGAAGCCACATAACGAGGTGTTCCTCCACTTTCTCCTGTATATGATGGATCAAAAGCTATAGTTAAAAAACCTCTTTCAGCCATTGTCTGCGCATATAAGCCTGATGCTTGTTCTTTGACAGCACCAAAAGGTCCACATACTGCAATCGCAGCTAATTTTCCCTGATATTCTTTTGGTTCATATAAATCAGCCACTAATGTAATGCCATAACGATTATGAAATGTCACTTTCTTATGATTCACTTTTTTACTTTTTGGGAAAGTTTTATCCCATTCTTCAACTAAATGTAATTGTTCTTCCATTTTTAATTCCTCCATTTCCAATGATTCTAAACTATAAAGTTAACTTTAGATCAAGATTTTTAATACCAATCATGTTTTTCATCACGATTCAACTCTTCAATCATTTTCATTTCTTCATCTGTTAATGAAAAATGATAGATTTCTGTATTTTCTTGAATATGCTCTGGATTACTTGAACCTGGTATTACAACAACCTCTCTTTGCAGATTCCATCTTAAGATTACTTGAGCTGCACTCACATGATGACGATTAGCAATTTCTACAATTGTTTCATCATTGAGTAACTCTGATGTATGACCTCTTCCACCAAAAGGATACCACCCCTGCATCACTATCCCCTGACTTTGAATATAAGGCACAACATCCAACTCTTGATAATAGGGATGAATTTCATTTTGAACAAGAGCTGGTTTTATATTCACTTGAGATAAAAAGTTTTCTAATTCTTCAATATAATAATTAGATAATCCTATAGAATGTATTTTGCCTTCCTCAACATAATCTTCCATCATCTGATAAGCTACTATATCTCCATCACCAGGATGATGCAACAACATCATATCAATATAGTCAATATCAAGTTTCTCTAAAGCCATATCTATGGCTTCTTGAGGATTATCATATTGTGTAGGATAAATCTTTGTAATAACAAAAATATCTTCACGGTCAATTCCTGAATCTCTGATGGCTTGTCCAATTTCTTCTTCATTGTGGTACATGTAGGCTGTGTCAATCAGTCTCACCCCTGATTTTAATGCACTTGTAATGGCCTTATAACATTCATCTCCTGTTAAACTATAAGTTCCTATTCCATTGGTAGGCATATCATAACCACTATTTAAAGTGACATAGCCCTCATCTAAGTGAAATACATAAGATGAAGATACAGGCTGTTCTTGATCTTCTTTTTGGCAGCCACATAGACAAATCAAAGATACAACTAATCCTATTAATGTTAATCTTCTCATATGGATACTCCTTTAATCATACCAGTGAAATAATGATTGTCCTAGATCTAATGTTTGAATGCGATACATATCATCTTGGCTCAAAACAATATCAAAAACATCCATATTCTCAATCATTCTTTCTTTATGAATTGTTTTAGGAATCACCACAATACCATTTTGAATCAAATAAGCCAATGCAATTTGTGCGACACTTTTATGATACTTGTTAGCTATCTCCATCAACAATGGTTCATGAAAAATATCTTTTCTACCTTCTGTAAAAGATGCCCAAGATTCCATTTGTACACTATCTTTTTCCATTCTTTGCTTAAATTTTAACTGTGAATGATAAACATGTGATTCTATCTGATGAACAGCTGGTATCATGCCACAGTTTTGTATAAAATAATCATAATGCTGTCCTTGAAAATTAGAAATACCAATCGCTCTGACTTTCTTTTGTTGATAAGCTTCCTTCATAGCTTTATACATGTCTAATGATTTTACATAAGGTTCATGAATCAACAACAAATCAATATAATCAGTCTGTAATTCTTTTAATGATTGTTCAATTCCTTTTTTGGCCTGGCTATAACCAAGACAGGATGAATTAAGTTTTGTGGTGATAAAGATTTCGCTTCTTGTTATACCACTTTCCACTATAGCTTGACCAACTATATCTTCATTGCCATACATCTTAGCTGTATCAATCAAACGATATCCAACATCCAAAGCATTGATTATCGCCTGTTTTCCTTCTTCACCACGTAAGTCCCATGTTCCAAGACCCAGCATTGGCATTTGAACTCCATTATTTAATGTGACATATTTCATAATTCACCACTCTTTTCTATTTGAAAAAGTAAATAATCTAAACAATCTAATTTCTTTTGATAAATATGTAAGTTATTTAATAATGTTTGACGATGTTTCTGTAAAATCTGATACATTGTTAATAAATCTTTATTATTTAATGATTGACAACATAGATCAATGATTTCATCACGACATCCTGCATCTTTTAGATTCTGGATAATTTCTTGATCACTCACTTCATCACCTCTTTCACCATCATTATATAAACACGGTATAGATATGTAAAATATTTAATTTCTATATTTAATTATTCTTATAATGAATATCTATATATGATAAACTGAAAATGAGGTGATAGAACGTCAACTTCTACTAAAATTATACATCTATATAGATATCAAGCCATTAGTGCTTATCTAATGGCTTGATGACTTCTCTAGCGAATTCTATATATTCTTTTTCATTGATTCCTATTTGTT
>NZ_NFLY01000024.1:0-41029 GCF_002161155.1 Massilimicrobiota sp. An105 | reverse complement strand
GACAGCGAGAGTCAAAAGCGGTAAGCTTGAACGAAGTGAAAGCAGCGCCTTGAGACGCGAGCAGGTAAGCGAGGCTTATAGCCTCAGAACAAACTACCCTTTTGAAGGGTAGTTTTGATGGGGAAGGAAAAAATGAGAAAACTCAATAAAAAACATGTTATGATAACATTCATTCCTATCATTGTTATGATTGTTTTGATTTTTTGGTTTGTGTTTAGAAAAACAGAAACATTAGAATTAATAGGAAATGAAAAAGAAGTTTTCATGCTAAATTCTATTTATGAAGAAAAGGGAACAAATCTTGAAGATGTAGAAATGATTGGGAATGTTGATACATCTCAAGAAGGACAATATGAAATTAAATATCAATACAAAAATCAGACTGTTAAACGTCTTGTTGAAGTCTTAAATAATAAACAAATCGTTATGAATTTAAATGGATCTCAGGATACTTATGTTTTAAAAGGACAGAAGTATATAGAATCAGGATGTCATGTTATTGATCAAAATGAAGGTAATCTGACTGATCAAGTTAAAATCACAGGAAAAGTTGATACTCAAAAGGTTGGCGATTATGAGATTATATATTCTGTTCAAAATAAAGAAGGTATCTATTGTTCTAAGAAAAGAATCGTACATGTTGTCAATGAATTTGAAAAAAATAGTCATGGGATACCTGTTTTAATGTATCATTATGTCTATACTCCAGATGATTTACCAAAAACGATAAATACAAATTATATTCTTGATTCAAAATTAGAAGAACAATTAAAATACTTAAAAGAACAAGATTTTTATTTTCCATCATATCAGGAATTATCAGCTTATATAAAAGGTGAAATTGATTTGCCAAAGAAAAGTGTTATTTTAACCTTTGATGATGGACAAAAAGGGTTTTTAAAGTATGGTATTCCATTATTAGAAAAATATCAGATTCCAGCAACTTCATTTATTATTGCATCTCAAAATGGAAAAGAAAAAGTAAAAAAATATGCCAGTGAGTATATTACTTTTCAATCTCATTCGTATGATATGCATAAAGGTGGAGGAAATATTGGACATGGTGGTATTATCAGTGCTTTAAATATGGAACAAATTAAAGAAGATTTATTAAAGGCTCAAAATATTGTTGAAAATACAGAAGCTTTTGCTTATCCATATGGAGATGTCACAGTACAAGGACAACAAGCTATTCAAGAAGCTGGAATTTTATGTGCTTTTACAACAGAGTATGGAAAAGTAAAAAAAGGTCAGGATCCAACAAAATTACCACGAGTACGTGTACTTGGTGAATCATCATTACAATCATATATAGCATCATTAGGAATGTAAAAAAGATTTCTACTTCAATTATGTAGAAATCTTTTTTTAGAATGATGTTCAAATAAAATGTATTGAGTTATTTGTTTTTATAATTTTTAATAGCTTCTTTCAATTTATTTAAAAAAGCATCTTCACCAAAAGTATTGATTTTAAAAAACATAGCCTGGCTTCCACCAGAACTAATGGCAGTGACATGAATTTGATTTTGATATTCTGTAATAGTAATAGACAAGCTTAATCGGTTTCCACCTGTATAACTATATCTCTCTAATATTAAAATACCAACATGAACATCGTGTATATCATAATAATGTTCATCTTCTATTGAAGCTGAAAAACTTGAATTTATTAATTCATTTTTTAAAAACTGACAGAAATGATTAAAAGAACCATGAAGTTCACAAGAATATTTAGCCATGCTTATTCCTCCTTATTTATAGATTATCATGAAGTTTTGAAAATTATGTGTATTTTATATGTTCATATCATTTCAACAATATTTGACAAATATCTTGATCTTTTCTACAATGTTTGTAAGTAGGTGAAATGAATGAAAAAAATACAAATCAGTCAAACTTTAAAAAATATTATTGTTATTGTTGTGATAGCAGTTGTTTTCTTTTTTGTTGGAAAAGTATGGCCAAGTGGTGAAGAACCAACAACCATTACAAGTGATTTATTGTCACAACAAATTCAAGGTATTAGCGAACTAGCAAGTGTAGAATATAATTATACCAATATGGGAAAATATGAAAATCAGGCGACTTTTTATGGTTGGAAAGTCCCTTTTACAACAAAGAGTTTCATTTTATCATATGATGGTCAAATTAAGGCTGGTATTGATATGAGTTTAGTAGAAGTCAATGTTCATGGTCAAAATATTGATATAACAATACCACAAGCTAAAATCCTATCTCATGAAATTGATCAGGAAAGTATTGAAGTTTTTGATGAAACAAAAAATATATTTAATCAGATTAGTATTACTGATTATAATCAATTTGCGATAGATCAAAAAAAGAGCATGGAAAGTAAAGCACAAGAAAAAGGATTATTGGAAGAAGCTCAAAATAAAGCTAAAGAAACAATACAAACATTTGTAGAATCAATGTATTCATCTTCAGATGATTATAAAATTGAAATAAAAGTGGCAGAATCTTAAAGTTCTGTCATTTTTTGTTGAAATATAACGATATTATAGTATAATGTTAGAAGTTTGGATATAGAAATGGGAGGTCATATATGAATTCAAGTCAAAGTGGTAAGAAATTAGCGAAGAAAATGATTATTGCTTTAATTTGTGGTTTAATTGCAGGGTTTGGATGTATTTTATTAAGAGAAAATTTATTAACGAATGGGCAGGAAGCTTTATGGAATACAATCAATAATATATTATTTCAAGATATTACTGCTGAAGGCGCTAATAGTGCAATTGGTTTATTTTATATTGTAGGACAATTATTTGTAAATGCATTACAATTAATTATTATTCCAATGGTATTTGTATCTATTATTTTAGCTATTTGTGTTATTACAGATACAAAGAAATTAGGAAGAATTTCTTCTAAAACAATAGGAACATTCCTTATAACAACAGTTTGTGCTTTAATATGGGCTGGTATTATTGGTTCAATTGTTTATCATTTAGGAGCATTTAATGCTGTACATGCTGATAACTTAGTGATTCAACAAGGAGCTGTAGGTTCTAATCCATTAAATATCATTGTATCAGTGATTCCTAATAATTTAATTAATGCATTTACAAATAATGGTAATGTTTTAGCAGTTGTTTTCTTAGCAGTAGCGATTGGACTTGCGATGAATCAATTAAAAGATAAAACAAAAACATTAAAGAAATTATTAATTGAATGTAGTGATATTATTTCAGTTTGTTTATCATTTGTAATTACAAAATGTGCACCATATGCAATATTTTGTTTATTAACAAGAACATTTGCAATCTATGGAATTGATTATTTATTACCGGCTTTAGCTTATGTCTTAACAGTTCTATTTGCTTTGTTTGTTTATCTGTTTATAGCTTATCCTATCTATTTAATGGTGATGGGAAAAATCAATCCAAAACCATTTATGCGTAAAATACCAAAAGTTGCTTTATTTGGTTTTTCAACATCATCAAGTGCAGCAACATTACCATTAAATAAAGAAACAACAGTTCATGAATTGGGTGTAAGTGATGAAATAGCTTCATTTGTTTTACCATTAGGAATGACAATCAATATGGATGGTACAGCCATCATGCAAGTTATTGCAGCTATCTTCATTGCAGCAAGTTCTGGTTATGATGTATCTTTAACATCTATG
The DNA here is from genome assembly GCF_002161155.1 of Massilimicrobiota sp. An105. Lineage (NCBI taxonomy): Bacteria > Bacillati > Bacillota > Erysipelotrichia > Erysipelotrichales > Erysipelotrichaceae > Massiliimicrobium > Massilimicrobiota sp. An105. The sequence goes on along the minus strand of NZ_NFLY01000024.1, from coordinate 37,381 downwards.
GCAGTCATTGCATTTCTTGCTTTAATTGCATCAGTAGGAACACCTGCTGCACCAGGAGCAGGAGCTGTTATCTTATTTACTATTTTGACTGGTATGGGATATACAAATGATGGGGCATTATTGGCTTATTCATTAATTTTAGCAATCAATAGACCAATTGAAATGCTTGTGACATCATTAAATGTTGTTGGAGATTCAGCAACTTCTGTTATTGTTGGTAAAAAAGAAAATATGTTAGATGAAGATATTTATCATAGTTAAGTAGACTCAAATTGAGTTTACTTTTTTAATCATTATATTTGCTTAAAGTAAATGTCGAAAATAAATCTACACTTTCTAGATAATATAGAATCTAATTTTTAATATTGATATAATGCAGATGGAACAGCAATAACGGTAGGTGGTTATGCCTTAGTCGTGGGACGAAGGCACGTGATCCTTCGTTGACATAGATATCCATTCAATAGATGGAAATATGAAAAACGGAGGTGATGGACATGACATCTTATGAGATGGTCATGATAATGTTAGGCATACTGACATTTATCATGACAATGATAAGTGTTATAGTGAAATTGCTTCTTATTATTATTGATAAGAGTACAAAAAAATAACTACCTCGTGCTTAGGATAAATTGAGATAGTTATTTTTCTCAAACAAATCTAAGGCATAACCGTTTATCGGCTGTTCCTTTTCAATTACATTATAGTTTATGTTATTTTAGAAGTCAATATACAAAGAATGATATTTGCTTAAAGTAAATATCGAAAATAAATCTACACTTTCTAGATAATATAGAATCTAATTTTTGATATTGATATAATGCAGATGGAACAGCAATAACGGTAGGTGGTTATGCCTTAGTCGTGGGACGAAGGCACGTGATCCTTCGTTGACATAGATATCCATTTAATAAATGGAAATATGAAAGACGGAGGTGATGGACATGACATCTTATGAGATGGTCATGATAGTGTTAGGAATACTGACATTTATCATGACAATGATAAGTGTTATAGTGAAATTACTTCTTATTATTATTGATAAGAGTACAAAAAAATAACTACCTCGTGCTTAGGGAAAATTGAGGTAGTTATTTCTCCTTAATTTAATCTAAGGCATAACCGTTTATCGGCTGTTCCTTTTTTCAATTACATTATAGTTTATGTCATTTTAGATGTCAATATACGAATAAATATATCTATTTATATGAATATTTAATAATGTTATAATATATTTAAAAAGTAGAGGTGTTTTAAAGATGAAATGCATAATAAGAAAATGGAAAAGAGAAGATGCCGAAGATTTACAACAATCTATTAATGATTTAAGAGTTTTAAATAATTTAACAGATCGTATACCTTATCCATATCATTTACAGGATGCCTATGATTATATAGATGCTATGTTATCTGCTGATGAAAATGAAATCTTTGCTTTTGCGATTGAGTATGAAGGACAAGTTGTTGGCAGTATTTCTGTTTTAAGACAAGATGATATTTATCGTAGAAGTGCAGAATTAGGATATTATTTAGGATATTCTTATTGGGGAAAAGGTATTATGAGTGAAGCTGTGAAACAGACATGTCAATATGTTTTTGAACATAGTGATATAGAGAGAATTTTTGCGGCTCTTTTTGATTATAACCCAGCCTCACAAAGAGTCTTAGAAAAATGTGGTTTTGAACGAGAAGGTATTTTACGTAAGAATGGCTTTAAAAATGGTGAGTTTCATGACATGATAATGTATTCTTTGATTAAATAATTATTGAAATTATCAAGTCTTATGCTATAATCAGTATATCAAATCGTTGCATTGGATAAGTAAATGTGAAATCATGATAGAGAGCTGATGGTTGGTGTAAATCAGTATGAGGAAACATTGAAATCTACCAATAAGAGAAGCTAATCACTTCCGGTTGAACCGTTATCTCATAAAAGTTATCAGTTTGATAAGAAATAGGGTGGCACCACGATAAATTCGTCCCTTGTGAAAGGTGCTTTTTATTTTATTGAAAAAGGAGAAATGAAAAATGATTGATATTGCTATACTAAGAGAAAATCCAGAAGCTGTAAAAGAAAATATGCGAAAGAAATTTCAGCATGATCGTTTACATTTAGTTGATGAAGCTTTTGAATTAGATAAAGAATATCGTGAAGCTCTGACAAAAGCAAGTGAACTTCGAGCTATGCGTAATTTATTATCTAAAGAAATTGGACAATTTATGCGTGAAGGAAAAAAAGATTTAGCTGAAGAAAATAAAAGAAAAGTCAGTGAAATGGCTGATACTTTAAAAGAATTAGAAGCAAAAGAAGTTGAATTAGGTCCAAAATTAAAAGAAGTGATGATGAAAATTCCTAACTTTATTGACGATAGTGTACCTATTGGAAAAGATGACAGTGAAAACGTTGAAATTCAAAAATATGGAGATCCTGTTGTTCCTGATTATGAAATTCCATATCATGCTGATATTATTACAAAATTAAATGGTTTAGATAAAGAAGCAAGTGGAAGAACAAGTGGTAATGGCTTCTATTATTTGATGGGTGATATTGCTAGACTTTCTTCAGCCATGTTATCTTATGCCAGAGATTTTATGATTGATAAAGGATTTACTTATTGTATTCCTCCATTTATGATTAGAAGTGATGTTGTGACTGGTGTTATGTCATTTGAAGAAATGGATGCTATGATGTATAAAATTGAAGGTGAAGATTTATATCTCATTGGAACAAGTGAACATAGTATGATTGGTAAATTTAAAGATCAGATTGTTAAAGAAGAAGAATTACCAATTACATTAACTTCATATTCACCATGTTTTAGAAAAGAAGTTGGTGCTCATGGTATTGAAGAACGTGGTATTTATCGTGTACATCAATTTGAAAAACAGGAAATGGTTGTTTTATGTAAACCAGAAGAAGCTATGGAATGGTATGATAAAATGTGGTCATATACTGTTGAATTATTTAGAAGTTTAGATATTCCTGTAAGAACACTAGAATGTTGTAGTGGAGATTTAGCTGATTTAAAAGTTAAATCTTGTGATGTAGAAGCATGGTCACCTAGACAGAAGAAATATTTTGAAGTCGGATCTTGTTCTACATTAGGAGATGCGCAAGCTAGACGTTTAGGTATTCGTACAAAAGGTGAAAGAGGAACATATTATGTCGCAACTCTTAACAATACTGTTCTAGCAAGTACACGTGCATTAATTGCATTTATTGAAAACAATTATAATGAAGATGGAAGTATTTCTATTCCTGAAGTCTTAAGACCATATATGGGTGGAAAAGAAAGAATTGGTTAAGATTCAAAAATGACATGGTGTCCTGGATAAAAATCCGGGGCATTTTTTTATTTTATAAAGATATAAAAAAAGCTGCAAAGGTGCAGCTTAGATCTTATATAAGGTGATGTAAAAGGCAATAGTGATAAATACCATCATCACATACATGACCACATATATCATTAGCAATCTCTTTCACTTGTGATGAAGCATTTCCCATTGCAACACCTGTCCCTACTGTTTGTAACATTTCTATATCATTATTTCCATCACCAAAAGCGAGAGCCTGTGATGCATCTAATTGATAATAGTCAAGAATTTTTTGAATACCAATACCTTTACCACTTTGAGCAGGAATAATATCAACAGCTCTATCCCACCATGCTGTAATTTTAGCATTTTCTACATTGTCCATAAGAATTGAATAATCTTTTTCTCTACAACCAACCATTATTTGATAAACTTCATCTTTAGCGACTTCATTAAAATCATCAGCAACTTCTACTTTCATTTTGGCAAAGTCAAAATATTGTACCAAATCATCATCTTTTCCATTGCTGGCAATTCTGTTTTTTGTAGCAATGGATAATGGTCTATGTAGTTTTTTGGCATTTTGAATAATTTGTTGAACATCATAAGATGGAATAGGGAAGTTTGAAATATCTTGATCCTTTGTAAAACAATAAGAACCATTAAAAGTTAAGAAAGCATCAAATTCAATCCCATCAAAATGTGGTCAACTCATGGGTGTTCGACCAGTTGCTAAACAGATTCTGATTTGATTTTCTTTTAATCTTTTTAATGTTTCAAGCATTTTTTGAGATATTTGTTTTTTATTCATATCAATAAGTGTTCCATCAATATCAAAAAAAATGATTTTTATTGTTTTCATATAAATCTCCTTTATATTGAGTGATATATATTATTGTATAATTTTTAAGTTTATATATAAAGATAAATAATGATTTTGTTTGAATATTCGTACATATCAAATTTATATTCAAGACAGTCATAAAGACATCATTTAGATAATTTTGGTGTTTAGAAGGTTATTTAATATTGAGAAGAATATGAAATAACAGTATCCTTTTTAAAACTATCGTAGTGATTTAAAACATTAACAATAGAACACGAATTATTTAACTTATCATCAAAAGTTGAAGTTTTATAAAGGAAAAGATGGATTTATTGGGAAATAGAATTTTTTATTGATTTGTATAAGAAATATGCTATAATAGATTTTGCCATTACAATAGGCGGCTTCGAACCATGTCAGGACCGGAAGGTAGCAGCATTAAGAATGTCCGTTTATGTGTAGTGGCTTTTTTCTAAGGAGTGAGATTATGAGTGATGAGGAATATATGAAAATAGCTTATCAGCAAGCTTGTTTAGCAAGAGGCATTGATGAAGTGCCTATTGGAGCTATTATTGTCAAAGATGGTGAGATTATCGCAAAGGCTTATAATCAAAAAGAATCTACCCATGATGTAACGGCACATGCTGAAATGATGGCAATTAGAGAAGCTTGTCAAAAATTAGGCAATTGGCATTTAGATGGCTGTACATTATATTCAACATTAGAGCCATGTATTATGTGCAGTGGAGCTATTATTCAAAGTCGTATAGAAAAAGTTGTTTTTGCTGCTAAAGGACAACGATGGCATGGATTATCAACTTTTTTAGCAAATCATGAGTTTAATCATCATCCTCAAGTGATTTCAGGAATCTTAGAAAAACAATGCTGTTTATTATTGTCCCAATATTTTAAAGGAAAAAGAAATCATTAATGCAGATTTTTTATCTTAAGCATATGTTTTGATATTATCTTATAGACTTTCATCATTTATCCATATCAATATGATATACTATATTTAGAGGTGAGATATATGGATCAAAAGATGTTAACGAAACAAATGAATTATGAAAAATTCTTGTCTGAAGTTATCAAATGGGTTTTCTTTGGCGTAGGCATAACGGCTATAACTTCCATATTAGTGATTTTTTCTGGGATTATCTATGCTTTAATACCTTTTTATTTTCCTGTTTTGATAATTTCAGTTATTATTGAAATCGCATTTGTATGGATATTAAATAAAAAGATAGACAAACCTATAGATGAATTATCATTTTCATCAGTTAAAAGATTTTTTATCTTATATTCAATTGTTAATGGTGTTATTTTTTCATTTATATTAGCATCAGTTTCTATTTATATAACAGCTTTAGCATTTGCTTTAACATGTGCTTATTTTGGTTTGTTATATACCATTACAAAATATACGACTTCAAGTTTTTCAAATATCGCTAAAGTCTGTATATCAGTATTACCAGTCATGATTATTGGTTATATCATTTTATTGTTTATTCAGGCACCAATGCTTTATTATATTATTGTTTTTTTAGATTTATTAATTTTTACAGGTATTACTTTATATGATTTCAAGATGATTTCGACAATGTATGAACAATCGTCAGAAGAATACCAAGAAGGATTAATATTGTTTTGTGCTTTTGAACTGTATTTGGATTTTGTTAATATCTTTATTGATATTTTAATGTTAATCATGGATAATAATTAGATATCGAAAGATATCTTTTTTTATGTTATAATGTGACAAGACAAGGAGTTGATAGAGGTGGCATATAAGACATTATATCGTGTTTATCGTCCGCAAAAGTTTGAAGATGTTGCTGGACAAGAACATATTATTACAACTTTAAAACATGCTGTTGATGAAAATAAAATTGCTCATGCTTATTTATTCTGTGGTCCACGAGGAACTGGAAAAACAACAATTGCTAAATTATTAGCAAAAGCTGTTAATTGTACAGGTTCTCCTAAACCATGTGATCAATGTGAGAATTGTCAACAGATAACTTTAGGTACGCATCCAGACGTTATTGAAATTGATGCTGCCAGCAATAATGGTGTTGATGAAGTGAGAAATCTTATTGAAAAGGTCAAATACGCACCAACACAAGGAAAATATAAAGTTTATATTATTGATGAATTTCATATGATGTCACCAGGTGCTTCAAATGCTTTATTAAAAACATTAGAAGAACCTCCAACTCATGTTATATTTATTTTTGCAACAACAGAACCACACAAAATATTACCGACAATTATTTCTCGATGCCAAAGATTTGATTTCACTAAATTAAGCATTCAAGATATTGTTCATCGTATGAAAGATATTATTAATGAGGAACATTATGAATGTGATGATGAGGCATTGGAATTGATTGCAAAACTGGCTGATGGTGGAATGCGTGATGCATTGTCTATTTTAGAACAATGTCTTGCTTATAATGATCAACATTTAACTGTAAAAGATGTGAATCAGATATATGGAATTGTTTCTTTAGAAAATAAGATTGATTTTATAAAAACAATTCTTTCTAAAGATATGAAAAAAGCTTTATCATTATTAGATGATATGAAAATGAATGGAACAGATATTAAAAGATTAACATTAGATTTAGTTGATATTTTAAAAGATGTTGTTATTTATCGTAATACACATGATGAATCTATTTTATTTGTTTTATCTAAATATTACTTAGATTTAATTGTACCATATATGGGCTGCGAAGAAGCATTAGATTTTATTGATATTTTAATGGATGCCAGTGAAAAATATGCGAAAGTAATCAATCCTTCCGTTTATTTTGAATTAGCTATTTTAAAAATGTGTAATCAAATAAAAGATGAAAAAGTTATTCATATGGAAACTGTAAAAGTACCTGAACAGCCTATTCAACAACTTAAACAAAGTGATGTGATTATAGAGGACCATCATGATGTTGAAGAAGATCATCATGATGTGATAGAAGAAGAACCTGTTCAAGAAGAGATTATTGATGAAAGCATTGATGATTCATCTTTAGAAAGTCATGAAAATGATGATATTCCTACTTTTGAATTTGAACAAAAACAGGATATTGAGCCAACTGTTGATGATGAAATTCAGGTAGATGAAGCTGATATTATGAATATCCTTGTTCAAGCCAAAAGAACAATATTGGAAAGTATTCAAGAAAGATGGCCAATTATTAAAAGATATTTAGCTAATCTGAACATGGCTAAAAGTGCAAGTATGTTATGTGATGGAACAGCAGTAGCTGCATGTGAAGGTGGACTTATTATTTCTTTTGAATATCAGCCATCTGTTAATGCTGTTAATTATTATAAGAATTATAAACAGTTAAGTGCTTTTCTTAGCGAAGTTTTAGGAAGTGAGTATCGTTTTATAGCGATTCAGCAGGATGAGTGGTTGAAAATGCGTAGCCATTTTATTGAATTAAAGAGAAAAGGTCAATTACCTCAACCTCATGAATTAACATTAAAGCATATAGATAGTCATGATTTAGATCATGTTGATATGACTGAAGCACAAGAATTTGCGATTCAATTATTTGGAGAAGATATTGTAGAATTTAAGGAGGATTAATATGAATTTTGGAAATTTATTACAACAAGCACAGCAAATGCAACGTAAAGTCAATAAAGCAAAGAAGGAATTTGATGAAAGAGAATTTGAATTCAATAGTCAGGATGATTTGATTGTTGGAAAGATGAAAGGGAATCTTTCTATTATTGAATTACATATTGCACCTTCTTTAATGCAAGAAGATCAGGACAATATGGAAGCTTTATTAATGGCAACTATTAATCAAACAATAGCTAAAGTTTCTAAAGAAAGGGAAGATACATTAAATCAAGTTACAAATGGTGTTGATGTATCAGCATTTCTATAATGGAATATCCACAAAGTTTTGAAGAACTGGTTGAATGTTTTAAAATGTTACCAGGTATTGGAACAAAAGGAGCTGAACGACTTGTTTATCATGTTCTTTCAATGGATTTACAACAAGTTGAAAGATTCTCAGATGCCTTATTAAATTTGAAAAAACGAATTCATTATTGTAAGAAGTGTGGACATATTTGCGAAGGAGAAATTTGTGATATATGTCAGGATCCAACAAGGGATCAGACAACTATTTGTGTGGTAGAATCACCTAAAGATGTTTTTGCAATGGAAAAATTGAAAGAATATCATGGATTATATCATGTATTACATGGAACTATATCCATTATGGATGGTAAAACAATTGATGATTTAAATATTCATTCTTTGTTTGAACGTCTCAATGACAATATTAAAGAAGTTATTATTGCTACAAATCCTACACGTGAAGGTGAAACAACAGCTTTATTTTTAGCTAAACTTCTTTCAAAAGAAAATATCCCAGCTTCTAGAATAGCTAATGGATTACCAATAGGAAGTAATTTAGATTATGCTGACGAATTGACTTTATTAAAATCATTAGAAGGAAGAAAAAAAATCTAATCATCTCATATATTAAAATGAGGTGATTTTTTTGTTGAAAGGAACACGCATTTTTATGAGATTGCTTATGGCAACTATTTCAATTTTTATATTTAACGCTTTTTCCTCAATAACTCATTTAACGCTATCTCTCAATATATTTAATATTCTTATTATTTCTATATTTGATATTTTTGGCTTTATACTTTGCATTGTTTTAAGAATGGTCCTTTAATTGTCAAGAAATAAAACTTTATCTTTGGATTAATTTTTTATATAATAGAGAAAGAAATGAGGTGTTAATATGTCAGGCGTTTTTATTTCTTTTGAAGGTGGAGAAGGTAGTGGAAAGACAACTATTGCCTCAATGATTAAAGAAGCGCTTACAAAAGAAGGATATCATGTTGTTTTAACAAGAGAACCTGGTGGTGTTGAAATTGCTGAAAAAATTCGTGATATTATACATGATGTAAAATATACAAATATGGATAGAAAAACAGAAGCTTTACTCTATGCAGCAAGTCGTAGACAGCATCTAGTTGAAAAGGTTATTCCAGCATTAGAAAAAGGATATATTGTGATTTGTGATCGCTATGTTGATAGTTCAATGGTTTATCAAGGTATTGCCAGAGGGATTGGTATTGATGAAGTTTATCAGATGAATTTATTTGCGACTGAAAACATTTTACCAAAGCGTACAATCTTCTTTGATATTTTACCGGAAGATGGACTCCAACGTGTATATGCAAATAAGGATAGAGAAGTAAATAGGTTGGATTTAGAGAATATTGATTTTCATCGAAAAGTTTATCAAGGTTATTTAACTTTATGTGATAAATTTCCTGAGCGTATTGTAAAAATAGATGCTTCACTAGATGTAAATCAAGTTTTTAATCAAGTCTTATCAAGAATTCAAGAAATTCTATGAGTTATAAAGAAATCTTAAAACAACAACAACCTATTTTATATCAGATTATTTCAAAAAGTTTTAAAAACAATAAAATTCCACATGCTTTTTTATTAGTAGGAAAGAATGCTCGACAACCAGCTCATTTTATTGCGAAAAGTTTGATTTGTGAAAATGTTGTTCTCGCATGTGATCATTGCAATGAATGTAGACGTATTGATGAACATAATTATGGGGATTTTATTTATTGTAATGGACTTGAAGAAACAATTAAGAAACCACATATTGAATATATTCAAGAACAATTTTCTAAATCTGCTTTAGAAGGAAAGTCAAAAATATATTTAATGGAAAATATTGAAAATTCAACTATTGAAGCAATGAATAGTTTATTAAAAATGCTTGAAGAACCAACTTCTGGTGTTTATGCTATTTTTACTTGTCAAAACTTAAATCGTGTTTTACCTACGATTCAATCAAGATGTCAAGTTATTCAATTATTACCTGTTTCTCAAAAATCACTGAAAGAAGAGTTAAAGGGAGATGACATCTTGGAAGATGATATCAATATTTTATCTGAATTGTTTACAAGCTATGATGAATGTCAAAAATATATTGAATCTGATATGTTTGAAAAACTAAAGCTTGAAGTTTATCATTTTATTGATGATCTTTATTTTCACAGAGATAATTTAATTATTAATGTTCAGACTCATTTATTAAAAGATTTTAAAGATAAAGAGAACATTCAATTATTTTTGAATATGCTTGTTTTAGCATTAAGAGATTTGTTTCACGTGAAACATTCTATGAATCTCACTTATCCATCTTTTTTAAGTTTATATAAAAGAATAAATGATAGTGATGAAAATATTATTAATAAAATTGATTTGATTTTAAATACAGAATATTTATTGAGTACAAATGCCAATGTTATGTTGTTAATGGATAGTATGATGTTTAGAATATAGAAAGGAGAACTTATGGAAGAAAGATTAGCTCTTATTCGTTTTAATAATGTTGGAAAATCTTATTATTTTTCAACTGATTTAGATCTTTATAAAGGTGATAAAGTCGTTGTAGAAACAATAAGAGGGTTAGAATTAGGAGAGTTGGTATCAGATTTAAAACATATCTCTGAATTTAATCTTGATACTGAACTAAAAAAAATTAAAAGAGTTGCAAATCGTGCGGATTTGGAATTATTTGTTTATAATCAAGCAAAGGCTGAAAAGTCTTTAGAAATATGTAAAGAGATTGTCAAAGAGTATGATTTGGACATGCATTTAGTAAGTTGTGAATATACACTTGATGCTTCAAAAGTTATATTTATGTACACGTCTGAAACACGTGTAGATTTTAGAGAATTGTTGAAAGAGTTGGCAAGTGTTTTTAAATGTCGTATTGAATTAAGACAAATTGGACCTCGTGATAAATCTAAGATTGTAGGTGGACTTGGATCATGTGGTTTACCACTTTGCTGTTCATCATTTTTAGGAGAATTTGATGGTGTTTCTATTAATATGGCAAAAAATCAGATGCTTGCAATCAATATTGATAAGATATCAGGAGCATGTGGAAGATTGCTTTGTTGTCTTAAATATGAAGATGATACATATACAAAGGAAAAACAAAGATTTCCTAAAATTGGTTCAAAAGTAAAATACGATAATAAAATTGTAAAAGTGACAGGTTTAAATGTAATAAGTGATTTAGTCAAAATTGAACATGATGGTAATATTTCATTTGTATCATTAGATGAAATTCAGATATTACCACCTAGAGAGCATAAACATGAACCAAGAAGTCGTTAACTATTTATTGGCTTATGAAAATATGCAGATTATCCAAAGAAAAGATATGTTTAACTTTTCTTTGGATACTGTTTTATTAGCTCACTTTTGTACAATTAATAAAGATTTAGATGAAATTATTGATTTTGGAACGAATAATGCTGCCATTCCTCTTTTGTTGAGTTTAAGAACTGACAAGAAGATAAAGGGTATTGAAATACAAAAAGAAGCTGTAGATTTGGCTTTGAAGAATGTTCAATTAAATCATTTAGAGAATCAGATTGAAATTATACATTCAGATATTAAGGATTATGTAAAGAATGCTTCTAAAGTAAAATTGGTTGTATGTAATCCGCCATTCTTTAGGGTTGATGAAAGAAGTAATCTTAATGATAATGAGTTCCTTAAAATAGCTCGTCATGAAATAAAAATAAATTTAGATGAAATTATTCAATCAGCAGCAAGAATTTTGGATAATAAAGGACGTTTTGCAATGGTTCATCGTCCAGATCGTATGATTGAAATTATTAATATCATGCAAAAATATGATATTGAACCTAAACGTATTCGCTTTGTTTATCCTAAAATTGGAAAGGATTCTCATATCTTTTTAATTGAAGGTATGTATAAAGGAAATAAAGGATTGAAAATTGAATCACCATTATATGCTCATAACGATGATGGTAGTTATACGAATGAAATAAGAAAAATGTTTGGAGAAGATATCAATGAATAGACAAAAAAGTTTTGAAAATTCATTACCTACACTATATATTGTAGCGACACCTATTGGTAATTTGAATGAAATGACTTATCGTGCTATACAAACTTTAAAAGAAGTTGATTATATTGCTGCAGAGGATACACGCAATACCATTAAATTATTAAACCACTTTGACATTTCAACAAAACTTGTTTCTCATCATGAACATAATTTAATGATTGCAATACCTAAAATTATTAATGATTTAAAGAGTGGTTTGAATATTGCATTGGTTAGTGATGCTGGATATCCGGCAATTAGCGATCCAGGCTATGAACTTGTTAAAGAGGCTATTCGTGAAGGATTTAATGTTGTACCAGTTTCAGGTGCCAATGCATGTTTAGATGCATTAGTTGTTTCAGGTATTGCTCCTCAGCCATTTGTGTTTTATGGTTTCTTAGATAGGAATGATAAGAATAAGAAGAAGGAGTTAGAAAAACTTAAAAATTATAGAGAAACAATTGTTTTTTATGAAGCACCGCATCGTATTAAAAAGACACTAAAATTGATGTTAGAGATTTTAGGAAATCGTTCAATTGCATTATGTAGAGAATTAACTAAGAAGCATGAAGAAATTAATCGAGGAACAATTGAAGACATATTATCTGTTATAGATGATATGAAAGGTGAAATGGTCATTGTTGTAGAAGGTAATCAAGAAGAAAATGTAGAAGATATAAAAACTTTTGATCAGAGTATTGAAGAACATGTTGAAGAGTATATCGAAAATGGTTTAACTACTAAGGATGCTATTAAAGCAGTAGCAAAAGAAAGAGGTTTATCTAAAAATATTGTATATAATGAATATCATAAAAAATGAATATAGAAATATATTCTTTTTTTTATATTTTATGTATAATAAACATATAAAAAAGGAGGAATAAATATGATTTATACAATAACATTTAACCCATCAATTGATTATATTGTTGAAGTAGATGATTTTCAACTGGGGAAAGTCAATAGAACAGCAAATGAATATATTTTAACTGGTGGAAAGGGAATTAATGTTTCAATCGTTTTAAATAATTTAGGAATTGAAAGTCAGGCATTAGGTTTTATTGCAGGATTTACAGGTTCCTATATTCAAAGTCATTTAGAAGAAAATGGTATACATACAGATTTTATTGATGTTCAAAATGGTTATTCACGTATTAATTTTAAAATGAAAAGTCATGAAGAATCAGAGGTTAATGGAAATGGACCAATGATTAATGAAACTGATTTAACAAAGCTTATTGAAAAAATAAAAAAATTAAACAAAGGGGATATACTTGTTTTATCAGGAAGCATACCAAAATGTATATCTGATGATATTTATGCTCATATCATGAAAGAGATTAATCATTTAGGAATAAAAGTTGTTGTTGATGCAACAGGAAATTTATTAATGAATGTATTAGAATATAAACCATTTTTAATTAAACCTAATAATCATGAATTAGAAGAAATGTTTCACGTGAAACTTTTTAATCAAAAAGACATTGTTAAATATGCTAAAAAGCTTCAAGAAATGGGTGCAAAAAATGTATTGATTTCAATGGCAGGAGATGGAGCACTCTTTGTATGTGAAAATGGAAAAGTCTATTTTTGTGATGCACCTAAAGGTCAAGTTGTCAATTCAGTAGGTGCTGGAGATTCAATGGTTGCAGGATTCATTGCAGGATATGTCAAAACTCAAGATTATCTACAAGCTTTTAAAATGGGAGTAGCAACAGGAAGTGCAAGTGCATTTTCAAAAAACTTAGCGACTGCTAATGAAGTTGAACTTTTATTAAAAACAATTAATGAGGTCGAATATGAATATTAAAGATTTATTAAAAGAAGATAGTATTATTCTTAATTCAAATGCTAAAGATAAAAATGAAGCGATTCATGAAATGGTAGAAAAACACTTTCAATGTGGACATATCAAAGATAAGTTTATTTTTGAAAAAGCTATCTTAGAGAGGGAAAAGATATCATCAACAGGAGTAGGTAATTTGATAGCAATACCTCATGCTCAAAGTGAAACAGTTTGTTATCCTTCTTTAGTAGCAATGGTTAACAAAAATGGTATAGATTATGATGCATTAGATCAAAAGCCAGTCTCTCTCTTTTTTATGATTGCAGTACCTAAAGATGGTGGATTACAGCATTTACAGATATTAGCTCAACTATGTCAAATGTTAATGGAAGAAGATATGGTTAAGCAATTGATTAATAGTCAAGATGAACAAGAGTTTATTCATTTATTATTTCAAAATATGGATACAATGACAGATCAAAATGTTGTTCAAAATAAAATTGATCTAGTAGCTGTAACTGCATGTCCTACAGGAATAGCACATACTTATATGGCAGAAAAAGCATTAATAGAGAAAGCAAAAGAAATGAATATATCCATAAAGGTTGAAACAAATGGAGCAAGTGGTATTCAACATAAATTAACAAAAGAAGATATAGAAAAGGCAAAATGTGTTATTGTAGCGGCAGATAAGAAAGTGGAGATGGAAAGATTTCAAAATAAATATGTTATTCAAGTTCCTGTGACAAAAGCAATTGATCATACTGAAGAATTATTAAAAAACGCATTACAGCAAAAAGCTGAAATTTATCATGGCAAAGAATTATATAAAGAAAGTAATGAGAAGGGGACTAGAAAAATATATCAACATCTCATGAACGGTATATCACAGATTATACCTATCTTAATGATTTCAGGTATATTAATGAGTCTTATTCCTTACTTACAGAATATGGATGTTGATCAGGAATATTTAACTATCATGTATTATATTGCATCACTTGCTATTAATATTGCAATTCCCATAACCAGTGCTTTTATTGGTGATAGTATAGCAGGAAAACAGGGATTTGTTGTTTCTTTGATTTCATCCATCTTTTTGATTAATGTGCAGGGTAATATTATAGAAGGGATTTTAGTAGGATTCATAGGTGGATATCTAGCATTAGGCTTATCACATTTGTTTTCATATTTACCAAAGGATTTACAAAGTTTAACTCCAAATTTATTTGTACCTATTATAGGAACAACAATATTAAGTTTTCTCATTTATATGTTAGCCCCATATTTTATTGATTATGTCAGTTTATTGAATCAAAATCTAGATAGTATTGTAGTTGTTATTATTGGTGCAATCTTAGGTATGATGATGTCCATTGATTTAGGTGGTCCAATTAATAAGATTGCTTACACAATAGGTATTATCGGTATCTTTACAGGTAGATATGATATGATGTCAGCAGTTATGTTAGCTGGTATGATGCCACCATTGATCATATGGTTAACAATGTTAACAACAAAAGTTTTTGATCAAGAAGATAAACAAAAGAAATGGTCTTGTTTATTAAATGGATTGTGTTTTGTCAGTGAAGTAGCTATTCCATATATGAAAAAATATAAAAGCGCTGTTAAATATCCATGTATTATAGCATCAAGCATAGCTGGCGCATTATCAATGTATTTTCAATGTGGTCAAGCTTTCCCACATGGTGGTATATGGACAATATTCCTCATTAACAATCCAATTTATTTTATTTCTAGTTTAATGATTTCACTGATCATAGGAACACTATTAATCGTTATAATGAATAAGTTAAAACTAAAAGCATAAATTGCTATATACAATTTATTGGAATAAAAAAGAAGCTGTACAAAATATCTTTTTAAAAATTGATATGTTCAGCTTCTTTTCTTTAATTTGAATTTTGATAAAAAAATAATAGTATCTTCAAAATTGATTCTCTTTGTTTTTTATAAATGACTTCTATTTATTTATGTTCTTTAATATAATAAAACCAAAAGTAATGATTAAGATAATGATTGTAATTTGCATAGCTAGGATTTGTTTAAGAATATAGTCAGTACCATTCATGTTTGATATAAAACTATAAACAATTTCTTTACCTAAAATGATGCTGAGTATTATACCTAAAAAAATTTTAACACCAGTATTATTCAATAATTGTTTCATAGTGTCACCTCATATCTACTTTTTACAATATAATTTTAACATTTCTTTACTTATTATGGAAGATTTATCACGATGATGAAGAATATATGTATTATCAATGAAATGAAAAAGGGTAATGATGATCAAAAAATGATTTTCATTACCCTTTTTGTAGACTATTGGATATTTATTTTGCTATTAATATAATCTTCTATAATTATAAACATATCTTTCCCAGTATCCAGATAATGGGGCAGTTTTAACACATTGATCAGGATATTGCCCAACAGTTCCAGAACCTTCTCCAGAAGCATGAACAAAACTTCCACCACCAATATAGATACCAATATGAGCAACACCACTACCATAACTAAATGTAATGACATCACCAGGTTGTAATTCTGATCGAGAAATAGCTTTTCCACTACCAGCATATCCTGCAGCAGTTGTACGACCAAGACTCACGCCAGCTTGGTTATAAGCCCAATAAACTAAACCAGAACAATCGAAATAATTAGGACCATTTGCACCCCACCAATAACGACAACCCAGTCTTGTTAGAGCTTTTTGAGCAATGGCATTTCCTACGGCTGAATCACCTGGAACATATGATCCACCACCGCCACCACCACTAGGAGCACGAGAAATCAATTCAGATAAAGCTGCATCAATTTTCTTTTGTGCAGAGGAAACTTCTTTAGATTCTTGTTGACTATCTTTAATTTTTTCTTGTTGTGCAGTTTTCAGTTCTATGTATTTTTCTTGTAAAGCTTCCTGTGATTTTTTTTGTGATTCTAAGTTTTCTTTAGCTGTTTCTAGAGACTTTTGTTGTGTGTCAAGATTTTGCTTTTGTTGTGTGAGTTCTTCTACTAACTCTTTTTCATAAGCTGTAATATCATTAACACTTCCTATACGTGAGAAGAAAGTTGAGAAATCTTCAGAACCAAATAAGAAATCTAAAACCCAGTTAGAGTTATATGTTGTTTGCATAACATATAAACGTTCTCTCATTTGTTCTTCTTTCTTTGCAATGTCTTTCTTTATTTTTTCGATTGATTTTAACATATAATCAATTTCTTTGTTTTTTTCATCTATTTGAGAATTTAAAGTTTCGATCTTTTTAGATACTTCTTCAATGTTATCATTAGTTTCACTTAAATCATCTTTTGTATCTTGAATCTCTTCTTTTAAATCTTGATTTTTTTCTTTTAAATATTTGTTAAATTCCTGACATACTTTTTTATTAGAATTTGTTAGATTTGAAGAACAAATTTTAATATATTTATCTTCCTGTCCTTCAAAATCAGTCGCATGAACATCTATTGGAAATAGACTCATAGCAAATACTGAACAAAAAGCTAAAAAACTTATACCTAATTTTTTCATTCAATTAATCACCTCTGTAAAAAACATTATAACATAAAAAAGTCTAAAAAAAATACCAATTCATAGAATTTATGAAAGTCAGTATTGATGCATGTTTATATATTATAAAGCATATAATAGAAAGTCGTTATAACTATGGCAAATGTGGAGGCATTTTTTTTATAAGAACATATTGTATCTTGAGGAGGTGAGTTAATGGTTAAAGATGGTATTGATGTTTCACAATATCAAGGTGAAATCAATTGGGAACTTGTTAAAAATCATATTGATTTTGCAATTTTGAGATGTGGCTTTGGTCAGGATTTGCCTGGACAAGATGATCCTACTTTTAAACGTAATGCAGATGAATGTACAAGATTAGGTATTCCTTTTGGTGTTTATCTTTATTCATATGCCACTGATGAAAGGGCAGCATTATCAGAAGCTAGACATGTTATGAGACTTATTCAAGATTATCAGATGGAATATCCTATTTATTTGGATTTAGAAGATCCGAGTATAGGAAGATTAACAAATGATCAAATTGAAAAAAATGCAAGAGTCTGGGCTGATGAGCTTGCTAAACATAATTATTTCCCAGGATTCTATGCTTCATATTATTGGTGGACAACAAAACTAACTGGTCCAACATTTAAAAGATATACAAGATGGGTTGCTCGCTATGCTGAAGAATTAGGAGTAGAAGGATTTGATATGTGGCAATATACGAATCATGGTTTTGTTGAAGGAATAAGTGTACCTGTAGATAGAAATCATTCATATCGTGATTTTCCAACAGAAATTAAAGCTGGTGGATATAACAACTTCAATGTTGAAACAAACCCAGAACCTGCACCAGAACCAGAAGTACCACAACAAAACTATCAGGTAGGAGATCATGTAACATTTAATCATGTTTTTATCTCTTCAGACAGTAGTGTTCCTTTAGTTCCATATATGAATCATGGTACTATTACAAGAGTTGTTCCTAATGCGAGAAATCCATACTTGATAGGAAATGGTCTTGGATGGGTGAATAATGAAAGTATTACAGGAACTCTCAGATATTTATCTCATCCAACATATCGTGGAGATTCATTGGTAGATGCTTTGAGTCAGATAGGAGTTGATTCATCTTTTGCATCGAGAAAAGATTTAGCACAAAAAAATGGAATTGAGAACTATACTGGTAGTGCCAGACAAAATTTAGAATTATTAAGACTCCTTCAAGAAGGTCGCTTAAAAAGTTAAGGTATTGCTGTAAAGCGATACCTTTTCATATTGTATTTATGTTTGTACAATAGTATAATAGAGGCGTTTTAAAGGGGAGAGTGAAATATAATGGTTTATGCCAAGACAAGAAATGAAAAAGAATGGAAAAAACATATTACTTCGTTTATATGTGTACTTGTTGCTTCCATTATTATGTCTATCAATATAAAATCATTTGTTAGAGCAGGGGATTTGATACCAGGAGGATTTACAGGTTTATCATTATTGATTCAAAGATCATGTAGTGTTTTTTTTCAATTAGAATTACCTTATTCTCTTATTAATATTTCATTAAATGCTGTACCAGCATTTATTGGATTTAAGATAATAGGAAAGAAATTTACAAGTTATTCAGTGCTAATGATTGTTCTCAATTCATTTTTAGTCGACTTAATACCAGTCACACCTATTACATATGATCCATTACTTGTATCAGTTTTTGGAGGTATTTTAAATGGTATAGCTATTGTCATTGCATTATATGGAAAAGCATCAAGTGGAGGTACTGATTTTATTGCTGTCTATTTATCAAATAAATTAAAGAAACCATCATGGAATTTTGTATTTGGAATTAATGTTGTTATTTTAACAACAGGAGGTTTCTTATTTGGATTTGAAGCAGCCATGTATTCAATTATTTTCCAGTTTGTTTCAACACAAGTCATAGAAAGATTACATCGTAGAGATCATAAAGTGACTTTATTAATTATTACAAAAGATGGGGAAACAATTGGACAAGAGTTATTAGAATATACACATCATGGTGTAACACAATTTGAAGGACAAGGATGTTATTTAAAAGAAAATAAAACAATGTTATATACTGTTGTTGGAGCAGATGAAGTGAAAGATGTAGTTCATTTGATTAAAGCATTAGACCCACATGTTTTTATTAATATTATCAACTCTGAAGGTGTAACAGGAAGATTTTATCAAGAACCTATCGAATAAGAAAAGGAAGGTTTATATAGATTTCGTATTTCTATATAAATCTTCCTTTTTCTATTTCGGAACTATTTTGTAAATATTCATTTAAAAAGTATTCAAAAATTTGAATGTGTAATTCTTCATCCTCAATAATACGATGCAAAATCTTTTGGATTGTTCTTTCTTTTATACAGGTTATTTGTTGTTGATATATAGCAATTGTATTTTGTTCTTGAATAATCGCATTTTCTAATAAAGATTTTAAATGACTAGGATAGACATTATATCCAGGTGACCAGTATTCTAGACAACCTTGCTGACAATCCCAAAGTCGAGGATCTGCACCTAAATGATAAGCTAAATGAGCAAAGATATCTAAATGATGCATTTCAACAATACTGATTTTTTCCATTGCTACAGATAATTCAGGCCAAACGTCTTTTAAAATAACATGATTATAAAAATAAAGACTAACAGCATTCATTTCCGAATAGAGTCCAGCTAAATTAGATAACATTAAAGATGCATATTGTGGATTTTCCTTTATATCAGTCATTTCTGGATAAGGTTTGTTGATAAAGTAGTTCATAAAATAACCTCCATACTTCTACTGTATGAAGGTTATCTATAATTATTCTAATATTTTTTCAAAACCGATACGTAAGTCACCACTTAATAGAGTAATTTCTCCACATTGATGAAAACCATGTTTTTGTAAAAAACGTTGCATAGATAAATTATCTTCATGGGTATCAATGCGGATACTATGAATATGGTTTTGTTGACATTCATGAATAGCATATTCTAATAATTGATGAGCTATATTTTGACCCTTATGACTTTCATCTACAACTATTCGATGAATAACAGCATAAGGCTTATGATGAGTTAACCATTGTCCCTGAATCTTTTGATAAGTTGGCTCGTCTTCAATAGCAAAATACATTGTTCCAATAATATCATGATCTTCAATAACATAACTATTATTCTTTTGAATATCTTCAATAATATCTAAAGATTGAGGGTAACCATCTTGCCATTGATCAATATTTTGTTGTTTAAAATAATTTTGAGCTTGATGAATAAGTGTCATAATTCTTTGTACATCATCAAGATGAGATTTTCTTATTTCCATGTTGTTCTCCTTAAACTATAAATGATGACATCATGATATTGAAAGTTCTTATAGGCATGTTCAAATAAGTAACCTTCTTTTTCAAAATGATTCCATTCTAAAACACGACATGATGCTTTATTTTCTACAAAGACTTCAGCATAAATTTTATGAATATGGTAACATTCAAAAACATGCTGACAAAATAAACGTACAGCTTGTCGCATGATACCACGATGAGCATAAAGTGGATTTAACCAATATCCTAATTCACAATTATGGACGTAAATATCATTATGCAAAGTTCCACCAATACAACCTACACAAATACCATCTACAACAATTCCAAAATCTAGACCATGATTTTGTAAAGAATGAGTAATAAAAGACATAGCATGATCTAATGTATATGGATAGGGAAAAGTATTTCTTAAATACGTACCAATACTTTTTTCATTAGCATGATATGCTAATTGACAGGGATCAATTTGATCTAAAGTTTTTAATTCAATAATCATAGACTCTCCTTAAGGAAGAGGCTTATCACTCGCAAGGTAAAGATCGTACCATTGTTGACGTGTTAAATGAATATCACACGCTTGGACCATTTCTTTTAAATGAGCAGGTGAAGTTGTTCCCATAATAGGTTGCATACAAGCTGGATGACGAAGTAACCATGCAATTGCAATAGCACTCTTTGTCACATGATATTCATCTGCTAGTTTTTCCATGACAAAATTAAGTTTTTCATAGTTAGGATGATCAATAAAACATCCTTCTGCCCATGATGCCTGTACAACACTCCAAGGTTGAATCGTGATATCATGTAAACGACAATAATCTAAAACACCACCATCTTTATCTTGAGCCCATGATTCTTTCATATTCATATTCATTCCTGAATCAATCATAACAGAATGTACGATAGATAACTGTAATTGATTAATAATTAATGGGTGTTGAGTATATTTTTGTAAAAGTTCTATTTGTAAAGGTGTATGATTAGAAACACCAAAATATTTCACTTTTCCACTTTCATATAATTCATCAAAAGCTTCAGCAACTTCTTTTGGATCACATAAGGCATCAGGACGATGCAATAATAAAATATCAATATAATCAGTTTGTAATCTTTTTAAAGAATTTTCAACACTTGTTAAGATATGCTCCTTAGAAAAATCATAGCGTTTCCCTGGAACAATTCCACATTTTGTTTGAATAATCATTTTTTCACGATATTCAGGGTGCTTTTTTAAAACTTCACCAAAAATTTCTTCTGATTTTCCTCCACCATAAATATCAGCATGATCAAAAAAG
Organism: Massilimicrobiota sp. An105; assembly: GCF_002161155.1. Lineage (NCBI taxonomy): Bacteria > Bacillati > Bacillota > Erysipelotrichia > Erysipelotrichales > Erysipelotrichaceae > Massiliimicrobium > Massilimicrobiota sp. An105. The sequence continues at coordinate 15,343 of NZ_NFLY01000024.1, read as the reverse complement.
TTAATACCTGCATCTAAAGCAGTTTGAACGAGTTCTTCGACTTGTTCTAGGCTTTTATCAGCAATACGCATACAACCTAAAGCTAAACGAGAAGCCTTTAAATCTGATTTTGATATTTGAAAATATTCCATAAATTAGTCCCTCCTGTTGTTATTATATAAAATAATGATTATAATGTAAAAGAAAAAGGGGTGTTTCCATGTATCATATTGTTAGTATTATCGTGTATATTGTTTCGATTACTCTTGCTATGATTGGTTTAAGTTGTTTTCGCTTTGATCAATACATCAGAAAAGGTAAAGAAAGAGAATTTCATATTTTCTTTATTGTTACATCAATAGCTTTAGGTTATTTATTTGCATCTTTTATATTGGATTTTGGAAGTTTAAGTTTTCAATTCTAAATAAGAAGTTTTCAACATATATATGAATGATGAAAAAAATATATGTAAAACTTCTTTTTATATTTTCTATTTTATTAGTGATCGGTTGTTTTCATTATCAGGATGCAATGGTTTGGATTCATTCAAAATATCAAGTGAAAACAAAGGAAAAAAATGTACAAGTTCAAATGTCTGATCAGGTTGTATCCATCCCATTAGAAGAATATCTTATAGGAGTTATTGCCGGGGAAATGCCAGTCAGTTTTGAAAAGGAGGCGCTCAAGGCACAGGCAGTAGCCAGTCGTACTTTTGTATTATCAAGGAATTTAAAAGTTGATAATACAACCAATTCACAGGTTTATTTAGATGATGATGAAATGAAGAAAAAATGGGGAAAACAATATGCACAAAATAAACAGAAAATAGAAGAAGCAATTCAAGAAACAAAAGGTGAAGTTATGACATATCAGGGAGAATATATTTCTGCATTGTTTTTTTCTAGCAGTAATGGTAAAACTGTTAATAGTGAAGATTATTTTACGGGAGAAGTGGCCTATCTTAAATCGGTTGATAGTCATTGGGATACAAGTATTGATCCTCATAATACAAGGAGTCAGACTTTTACCAAACAGCAATTAGCCAATATATTTAATGTTGTTCCTGAACAAATCAAAATCACATCCCATACATCAAGTGGCTATGTTGACAAAGTCACTATTAATCAAAAAACATATACAGGTAGAGAAATCAGAGAAAAACTATCGCTACCATCTTCGTGTTTTCAAATTCAGTTTTCATCAAAAGGTTATACTTTTATTACGCATGGCAATGGTCATGGTGTTGGTATGAGTCAATATGGTGCTCAAGCTATGGCTTTAGAAAAGAAAAGTTATAAAGAGATTTTACATCATTATTATCAAAATGTTGAAATTGAAAGTATAGACTCTTAACTTTTGTTCATACTTAAGTTGAGGTGAAAACATGAAGAAAAGATCTTTTCATTATAAGAAGATATTAGGAATCTCACTAGCTTTAGCTTTATTTTTAGGTGGAATTGGGATTGTTCAAAATATTTTAGATGAACGTACTCAAAATTTTGAAGATGAAACTGTTGTCAAAGTGGATGAAAATCAGACAAAAGAAAACAAAACTGAAGAAAAGAAAGTAGAAACTTTAAAATCACCGGTTAAAGATGGTATAGGGATAGTGAGATATTATTATGATAAGGATGATGATGCCACAAAGCAGGAACAGTCTTTAATACTATTTGAAGATGTTTATCGTCCTAATCAAGGTATTGACTATGCCAATAAGAATGAAAAATTTGATGTGTTGGCAGCTATCAGTGGTACTGTTACAAAGAAAACAAATGATCCTGTACTTGGCTGGGTTATCACTATTACCAATAGTGATAATATTTCTACAACTTATGAATCATTATCAGAAGTATCAGTAGAATTAAATAAAGAAGTCAAACAAGGTGATGTAATTGGTAAAAGTGGTGAGAATGTTTATGAAGCTGACTTAAAAAATCACTTACATTTTATTCTTCAAAAAGGAGATCAATTGTATAATCCAGAGAAATTTATTGGACAGACACTTGATATGATTAAATAAAATTTAGGTTCTTAGGAATCTAAATTTTTTTAAAATATTCACATAAATTTCATACATTTGGTATATTATCATTGAGGAAAAGAAAGTGTTTTGAAAAAGATAAAAATTATGTTGATATAGAAATAATTTTTTCTTGTAATTAATAGGAAAAATGATACAATAGAAATGCTTATAGGAGGAATGTTCAATGAAATTATCAAAGGAAATTGGTATTGACTTAGGAACAGCTAACATTCTTATTTATGTCAAAGGTGAAGGTATTGTTGTCAATGAACCTTCTGTTGTAACTATCAATACTGAAACAAATAAACCTATCGCAGTAGGAGAAGAAGCCAGAGATATGCTTGGAAAAACTCCAGGTAAATTTCAAGCTATTCGTCCTTTAAAAGATGGGGTTATCGCAGATTTTCAAATTACTGAAATATTATTAACTCATTTTATTAATAAACTTAACTTAAAAGGAGTTTTCTCAAGACCAACTATCTTAATTTGTTGTCCATCAAATATCACTTCAATTGAAAAGAGTGCTATTCAGGATGTTGCATTAAGATGTGGAGCTAAACGTGTTTATATTGAAGAAGAACCAAAAGTAGCTGCTATTGGTGCTGGATTAGATATTTCTAAACCATCAGGAAACATGGTTGTAGATATCGGTGGTGGAACAACTGATATTGCAGTTCTTTCATTAGGTGATATCGTTACAAGTACATCTTTAAAGATTGCTGGAGATAAAATGGATGCTGAATTAATTAAATATGTTAAAGATAAATATAAATTATTAATTGGTGACCGTACAGCAGAAGAAATTAAGATGACAATTGGTAGTGCTTATGAAGCTGATCCAAAAGAAGTAATGGATGTAAGAGGTAGGGATTTAGTTACAGGATTACCTCATACAATTCAATTGAATGCTAAAGAAACTCAAGAAGCTTTAGAAGAATGTTGTATGACAATTTTACGTTCTACAAAACAAGTTCTTGAACAAACACCACCAGAATTATCAGCTGATATCGTTAATAAAGGTATTTTCTTAACAGGTGGAGGAGCTTTACTTCATAACTTAGATAAATTCTTAGAAGAAGGATTAGGAGTTCCTGTATTTGTAGCTGAAAATGCTCTTGACTGCGTCGCTGAAGGATGCGGTGTTATGTTAGAAAACACTCAATATTTACAATAGTTAATAAAAGAGGCTGTAACGAAATAACTTTTTAAAGTGAATGCGTACAGCTTTTTTATGTGAATTTTGAGAATAAAAAATGATAAACTTATGATATGAAAATGGACAATGATGATCATTGCCCATTTTTATTATTTCTTAAAAATATTTGGTTGAGTTATTTTTAATAATGTCTTCATTGACAAAATCAATCATAGAATATTATTAAACCTTAATTTTTAACTTTTTATAAATTAGGAAACCAAAATAACCAAAGATCAAGAATGATAAAATAGAATCAAACACAATAGCAATCATATTATTTGTTCCATTAAATACTTCCAATAATAAAGGTATACTGACTGCAAATCCCATTAATAATCCCCAAATGCAATGAAACCATGATTTTGGAAAGAAAACAAAACCTATAAATAAAACAATCATTAGCAACATAACTGAATCATTCATAAACGAAAAGTGATATTCGCCGTTTTGCTAGAATAGTGCTAAAAGACCTAAAACACAAATTCATAAATTATTCATCTTAGGACTCATAAATTTCATAAAACCATCATCCATATCTTAGACTAATTCATCTTTACTGCGCATTAATTCTTCACTGCCATTTTGATAAGTTTGTATAATTTGCTGATGGTATTTTTCATATATGTTGATCATTTTTGTAATATACGGATTCACTATGTCTTGAATATTTTTTATATTTTCAAAATTTGAACTGTTCTGTATATTTGAACAGTCAACATATTTTCGAATCCAAAAATCATCAGTTTTGATAAATACATATATACTTTTTTTACCGTATATCCATAATGAAGTGCTACTCATCAGCTCAACTTCACATTCATATCCTTCATATTTCCAATTATATTCATGTTGTTTCTTATTATAATCATTTATATACGCTTTAGAATCTCTTTCCTTTAGAAAACAGATGTACTCTGTATCATCTTGTAATGAAACACCAACAGGTTCATTTTCCTTATTATAAATAAAATCAAAGCCATCATAATTCTCCACGAAATACGGATTATAGTCATTATATCTCCATAATTGTGAAAACAAAAATCCAATTATCAAAAGACTCATAATACCTAAAACTATTATTATACGTTTTTTCATATTACATTTTTACCTCGACAAGCTTTATTCCCATTATCCTACTATTTTTTATAAGTTTTTTAGAAAGTTTAATCATTGAACTATAGCTCATAAGAGCTATATATAAGTTATAATCATCAAGTTTAAAATAGTAGAACTTATTTCTATATGAATGATTATTATTTTCCACCATAGTATTAGCAAAATCATCAATCAATTTATTTGAATCATAGAATTGTTTTCCATTGAAATGATATAATTAAATATTATGAATGGATACATCTTTTTCTAAGTATTCTTCAACTGAATGATTACAATATGAGTGAAATATACTGCATTGATCATTGTTATAAGAATATTCATAATATTATCAATAGTCATAGAGAAATTTTAATTATTTCTTCATACAATCTTATATGTCATTTTTACCTTTATGACTGTATCTATAATGGAAAGAATTGCCTTCTTTTTTCGTACCATCCTTCCTTGGCATATTATTCTTTTTCTATTTCAATTATACTATGATATATATATTGACTCAAATATAAAACCAATTCTATAAATAGTTTAAATATCTTTTATCATCTATAAAATATTGAAAATAATAGTTTTTTCTTTATCTGTAAAAAAATAGATTTTTTATATGATTTTGTTAAAATAGATGACTGAGGTGATAAAGATGGGGAAAAAGAAATATTTTTTCTTTGATATTGATGGAACTTTAGCTGTAGGAACACCAGGAGATCAATATGTTCCTGAATCAGCGAAAAAAACAATTAAAGAATTAGAAGCAAAAGGACATTTTGTTGCTATTGCAACAGGTAGAAGTTATGCAATGGCAGTCAATCATATGAAAGAATTAGGATTTAAAAATATGGTGAGTGATGGGGGAAATGGAATCACTATCAATGAAAAACTAATTGAAATCAAACCTTTAGATTATGATAAGTGTCTAGCATTAATTGATGAATGTAAAGAAAAAGGATTCATTTGGGCAATATCACCAGATAATGAAACAAGACGTTTAGCTCCAGATAATCGCTTTTATGATTTTACACATGATATTTATATGGATACAGTTGTTGAAGAAGGCTTGGATCCAAGAAATTATGATCAAATCTATAAAGTTTATGTGGCTTGTTTTTCTCCAGAAGAAGAAAAACTAGAAACTTTAAAGGAATTACCTTGGTGTCGTTTTCATAAAGAATATTTATTTGTTGAACCAGGAGATAAATCAGTAGGAATTAAAGCTATTGTTGATCATTTTGGTGGAGATTATCAGGATGTTGTTGTTTTTGGTGATGAGAAGAATGATTTGAGTATGTTTCGTGATGAATGGACTTCTATTGCGATGGGAAATGCTATTGATGAATTAAAAGCAAAAGCAACATATATTACAGATGATGCTGATAAAGATGGCATTTATAAAGCATGTCAGCATTTTGGATGGGTGGATTAAATGAGTAGGAAAATTATATTTTTTGATATTGATGGAACATTGTTTTGTCCAGAGTTAGGACGTATTACTGATGAAGTGAAAAATGCAATGAAATCAGTTCAAAAGCAAGGACATTTATGTTTTGTTGCAAGTGGTAGACCTTATGGATTCATTGCTGAAAATGTAAAGGAAATAGGATTTGATGGATATGTACTGGCAAATGGAGCTAATGTGAAATATCATAATAAAGATTTAACAGCAAGATATTTAAATCCAGAAAAGGTTAAAGAATTGACTGAGTGTTTAAAGTCTAAAAATATTGAATATATTTTGCAGACACCAACACTTTGTTATTTGAATCAGTCAAACCAATGTTTATTAGATTTCTATTCTCATTGTAATATAGATTTTCATAATTTATGTTATCAATATGATGAAGAAGATATTATAAAAAGAACAGTTAAAATGGAAGCATGGACAAAAAATCAGGAAGAGTTAGATTATGCGATTTCATGTTTTCAATCTTTTTCTTACGAATTGCATCCAGATCATCATAGCCTAGAAATTTATTCTAATGAAGTATCTAAGGCAACAGGTATATTAGATGTCTTACATGAATTAAATATTGATATTAAAGATAGTTACTGTTTTGGGGATGGTCCTAATGATGTAGAAATGTTTGAAATAGTTGGACATCCTATTGCGATGGGAAATGCTATTGAAGATATTAAAAAAAGAGCAGAAATCATATGTCCAAGTGTTCAGGAAAATGGAGTGGCTATACAATTAGAAAAGATGTTTAATGAATAACTAGCTATCAAAGCTAGTTTTTTCGTATTATTGATAATATAAAAAGAGCAGAAACATTCTGCTCATATAAAATCTACATAAATAATATCATTGCAAACATAAAAAGTAAGGATATACTGGCAACTAATAGTGCAAAGTTAAAGCCAGTTTTTTTGTGTACTTCATTTTTAATACCGAAAGCAAATGAAAACACAAAGAGAAAAGGCAAAATAAACCAGGTAAGATATATCAATGTATGAAAGCCATCAGTTTGAAAGAGTTCACTCAACATTGTTTGTATCCTCGTTAAGAAGTTGAACAAAAATTTGATCTAATTCAGGTAGAGATCTTTTTAAAATAATTGGTCTACCATTTTGATTAAGAAAACAATGTAAACTTTTCCCAATAGCTACAATGTCATCATTGACTTTCATCGTATATTCTATTTCTAGACGTGTTCCCTTATATGCAGAAACCTTTGTTTCAATGTTAATAAGATCAGGGAAAGTCGTACTTTTTTTATAATCACATTGAATGCCTATAACAGGAGAACTAATACCTAATTCTTCCATCTTATCATAACCAAAACCAATATGATTTAAAAAATCAATACGCGCTTCTTCCATAAAACGAATGTAATTAGAATGATGTGTAATTTGCATTTTATCGGTTTCATAATATTGAACTTGATGTGTATATGTGTGCATAATCTATACTCCTTTACTTTTTTATTATAATGAATTTATTATATATATTCAAATTGATTTTGATAAAAAAGTTTAATATTTATGAACTTTATTTTAAAAATATGAAATTTATTGTTGCATTAGGGGTAGAAATATGTATAATAAAGTTGTTTGATTTTTTGAATTTAAAGTTTAGTATAGTGACATGGAGGTTTATATGGACATTGGAAAGAAATTGAAGGATTTGCGTATAAAAAATGATTTGACCTTGGAAGAGTTGGCTTCAAGAAGTGAACTCACAAAAGGATTTCTTTCTCAAGTCGAAAGAAATTTAACCAGTCCAAGTATCTCTACACTCGAAGATTTGTTAGAGGCACTAGGCACCAATCTTTCTGAGTTCTTTCAATCTGATCAGGAAGAAAAGATTGTCTTTCATACACAGGATTTCTTTGTGGATGAAAAAGACGAATATACAATTGAATGGGTTATTCCTAATGCTCAGAAAAATGAAATGGAACCAATTCTTTTAACTATTCATGGACATGAAAGAAGTAAAGAAATGGAATGTCATAATGGAGAAGAATTCGGTTATATTTTAAAAGGAAATGTCACTTTAGTTCGTGGGAATAAAAAATATAGATTAAAAGCAAAAGAAACATTCTATATGGATGGTAAAGAAAGTCATTATTTTATCAATAATGGTTCAAGTGATGCCAAAATATTGTGGGTCACAACACCACCAATGTTTTAAAAGAAGGGAGTATGATTATGGATAAGAAGAAGTTAATACAATTTCGTAATATAGTGAAAGAATTTGATGGACAAATTGTTTTAAAAGGTGTCAATCTTGATATTTATGAAAATGAGTTTGTGACTTTACTGGGACCTAGTGGTTGTGGAAAGACAACATTACTAAGAATTTTAGGTGGTTTTCTAGATGCAACTGAGGGAGAAGTTATTTTTGATGGAGAAGACATTAGTCAAGTTCCTGCACATAAAAGAGAGTTAAATACTGTCTTTCAAAAATATGCTCTTTTCCCACATATGAGTGTTTATCAAAATATTGCCTTTGGATTAAAAATTAAGAAAATGAGTAAAGACGTTATTGAACAAAAAGTTATGAAAATGTTAAAGCTCATTGGTTTAGAAGGTTTTGAAAATAAAAACGTTACACTTCTTTCAGGGGGACAACAGCAACGTGTAGCGATTGCCAGAGCACTTGTTAATGAACCTAAGGTTTTATTATTAGATGAACCTCTTGGAGCATTGGATTTAAAATTAAGAAAAGAAATGCAATATGAATTAAAAAGAATTCAACAGGAAGTTGGAATTACCTTTATCTTTGTTACACATGACCAGGAAGAAGCCTTAACTATGTCAGATAAGATTGTTGTTATGAAGGATGGGGAAATTCAACAAGTTGGAACACCTCAGGAAATCTACAATGAACCAGAAAATAGATATGTCGCTAACTTCATTGGGGAAAGTAATATTATTCCAGCTGTCATGTTAGAAGATTATAAAGTGAAATTTGATGATATTGTTTTTGACTGTGTGGATTTTGGATTTAAAGATAAACAACCTGTTGATGTTGTGATTCGTCCAGAAGATATTGATATTGTGGATGTCAAAGATGGAAAAATGACAGGAGAAGTCTTAAGTGTTCTTTTTAAAGGTGTTCATTATGAAGTTATGGTTGAAACAGTTCCAGGAACAAGCGTAACTGTGAACATGCATGTCATCAGAAATCGTGATGTGACATCTGAAAACGGAAAAGAAAAAATCAGTGCCAATGATTTCTATGTCGATATTGAAGATGTCAAATCATTAGATGATGCTGAAATTATTGCGCGTGCTGATGCACAGGCATGGAATCCTGAAACAGATGATTATATTTCTATCAGTAAGATTGATTATGATTTAAAAGAAGAAATTGGTGAATATGCAGTGACATTCTCGACTTCAAGTGGAACATCAGTAGAACGTAAGATCATTGTTGTGAATCAACCTGTTGTGAAGAATGAAAGAGCGAATGAAGGGGTTATGGCATTCAATTTCTTTAAGACAGTTGATGAACTTGATGAATCCGTAGCCTTAGATACAGATTTAAAAACATGGGCAAATGCTCAAGGATGGAAATTAAATGATGAAGATGAATCTGTAGATATTTATGTAGATTATGATTTTGATCCTGAACATATTGAAGAAGGAACATATAAAGTCACTTTCTCAACAGAAGGTAGAGAATTAAAGATTCATACAACAGATTATGTGGAAGAAGGTAAAGAGGTCGGTTTAACATTCTTCCCTGAAGATATTCATGTCATGGAAAAGATGGGGTTCTAGAATGAAACGTTTTTCACAATTAGCATGGCCCTATATGATATGGGTGATCTTAATGATTTTATTACCAATGTTATTAATTCTTTTCTATGCATTAACAACAAGTGGAAATGACATCATTAACTTTACATTTACTTTGGATCATTTTAAAAAGTTTTTTACCGACCCAGACTTTTTACTTGTCTTATGGCGTTCATTGACGATTGCTGTGAAGACAACAATTATCTGTGTTGTCTTAGGTTATCCAGTTGCTTATTTTATTGCAAGAAGCAGTGATCGTGTTCGTAATATTCTTGTTTTAGCTATTACTTTACCAATGTGGATTAATATGTTAGTCAGAACATATGCCTGGATAGGAATTCTTTCTGATGGGGGTATAGCTCAAACAATTCTAGGTTTCTTTGGACTTAAAGATATGGAGTTGTTATATACAGAAGGTTCTGTATTGCTTGGAATGGTTTATAACTTTATTCCATTTATGATTCTACAAATCAATACATCTTTATGTAAGATGGATAAATCATTATTAGAAGCCAGTGCTGATTTAGGGGCGAACAGAGTTCAGACATTCTTACGTGTCACTTTGCCATTATCTTTATCAGGAGTTGTCAGTGGAATAACACTTGTCTTTTTACCAGCAGTGAGTTCATTCTTTATTCCTAAACTTCTTGGTGGAGGACAGTTCTTCTTAATTGGTAACGTGATTGAAAATCAATTTATTACAGTTGGAGAATGGAACTTTGGTAGTGCAATCTCTATGATTATGGCAGTCATTATGATGATTTGTATGTATGCAATTAGAAAAATTGATGAACGTAATAGTGGAGGAGGGAATCAGGAATCATGAAAAAAGATAAGAGAATTATTGGTAAAATTTTAATGGTTCTGATGATTTTATTCTTCTATTTACCAATTGTATTTATGGTTATCTTCTCTTTTAATGAAAGTAAATCATTAACACATTTTACTGGTTTTAGTTTAAACTGGTATGAAAAACTCTTCCAAAATAGGGATATGATGGAATCATTATATGTCACAATTACAGTTGCTGTGATTGCTACAATTGTATCGACAATAGTAGGAACAATTAGTGCCATTGGTTTATCAAAATCAAGCAAGATTGTTAAAAAAGTCATGATGCAGTTAAATGATTTTCCAATTATGAATCCAGAAATTGTGACAGCTATTGGATTGATGCTACTATTTATTACATTTCATATAGAACGTGGTTTTATGACAATGTTACTTGCTCATATTACATTCTGTATACCTTATGTCATTTTAAGTGTGATGCCTAAAATTCGTTCACTAGATCCAAATTTATCTGATGCAGCAATGGATTTAGGAGCAACACCATGGCAAGCTTTAACAAAAGTTTTAGTACCACAAATTATGCCTGGTATCGTATCAGGAGCCTTAATTGCCTTTACAATGTCATTTGATGATTTTATCATTTCATACTTTGTAACAGGAGGAGGGGTTAAAAACTTAAGTATCATGGTTTATACAATGAGTAAAAGAGTTAACCCAACAATCAATGCAATATCTACGCTTGTCGTAGTATTGATAACGGTAGTCTTAGTGATTATCAATGTAGTACCACTAATTAAAGCAAGAAGGGAGAAAAAAGATGAAAAAGTTATTAACTAGTTTATTAGCGGTTGCAACAATGTTTACTTTAACAGCGTGTGGAGGGGATTCAAATGCAGATAAGCCATATGCTGGACAAGAATTACACCTTTATAACTGGGGAGAATACATGGGTGAAAATTTTATCTCTGGTTTTGAAGATTTAACAGGCGCAACAGTCGTTGTGGATTACTTTGATTCAAATGAAGCTATGTATATCAAAGTCGCAAATGGAGAACCATATGATATTTTAGTTCCTAGTGACTATATGATTGAAAGATTAATTCAAGAAGATCTTATTCAAAAATTAGATAAAGATAAGATTACATGTATGGATGAGCTTGTTGATGCTGTCAAAGGATTACCTTATGATCCAAACAATGAATATTCTATTCCATATTTCTGGGGAACAGTAGGAATTGTTTATGACAAAACAAAAGTCAGTGAAGCTGATTTAGAAAAAGAAGGATACAATATTTTCTTAGATACTAAATACAAAGGAGATATTTATCTATATGATTCTGAACGTGATTCATTCATGATGGCATTAAAAGCTTTAGGATATTCAATGAATACAAAAGATGAAAAAGAATTAGAAGAAGCTTATAACTGGTTAGTGAAATGTGTAGAAACAATGGAACCAGAAATCGTAACTGATGAAATTATTGATAACATGGCTCAAGGTAGAAAAGCTTTAGGATTGATTTATTCTGGAGATGCTGCTTATGTTATGAGTGAAAATGAAAACATGGGATTCTATATGCCTGAAACAGGAACAAATTTATGGAGTGATGCTATGGTGATTCCAAAGAATGCTGAAAATGTAGAATTAGCACATGAATTTATTAATTATGCTTGTAGCTATGAAGCTGCTATGGATAATTCAAGCTTTGTAGGATATACTTCTGCTAATCAGGAAGTTATGGATGAATTAGCAAGTGGAGATTATGAAGGAATTAATGCTTATGTGCCTAGAACTGGTAATGATAAAGATGAAGTTTTTGAATATGATGAAGCAACTCGTAAAATCATTTCAGATTACTTCAGTAAAGTAAAAATCGCAGCTTCAAATGCTCAATAACAATAATGAGAAGATTGATACTATGTATTAATCTTCTTTTTTTCCTAAAAATAAAAAAGATGAACATTTATATAAGTATTAATTGCATATAAAAAGAAATGACGACAAAGATTTAACATGTTATAATTTGAATGCATTGAGGTGGATGAATGAGAAAAGTTATTTTATTTATTGCGATGAGTCTAGATGGATATATTGCTGATCAAAATGGTGGAGTAGACTGGTTACAAGGACAGGACTCCAATCAGGAAACAAAAGATATTTATACAGAATTTATTCAAAATATAGATACAGTTATTATGGGATGGAATACATATCATCAGATTGTAACAGAATTATCACCAGATCAGTGGATTTATTCTTCACTTCAAAGCTATGTCATAACACATAATCAAAAAGAATCAACAGAAAATATTCAATTTGTTTTACAGGATCCAAGCTATTTGATTAGGGAGTTAAAACAAAAAGAAGGAAAAGATATATGGATTTGTGGTGGAGCACAAATCATTCAATCGCTTATGCAAAATCAAATGATTGATGAATATCATATTTCTATTATTCCAATTCTTTTAGGATCAGGCATTTCATTGTTTCATACAGGATTTTCAACAATTCCATTACAATTAGTAGAATCTCATGAGAATAATGGAATATTGGACACAATTTATGTGCGCAGAAAAGAAACGGATATAAATGAGTCATGTGATAGAAAATGATTTTTTAGAAATAGTAAGGTTTCTATTTTATTGTATGTATAGAGCAAGAAAAAGGAATGAATATCATGGAAGGAAGGCATAAAAATGAAAGGAATTATTATATATGGTTCTCACTATGGAACAACAAAACAATATGCTGAAGAATTATCAAGATTAACATATTTACCATTAGAAAACGAAGAAGATGTAAACAATATACATGATGATTTCATTGTTTATTTAGGTGGATTATATGCAGGAGGAGTTAAGGGATTAAAACATATAGTTAAAATGATACCATCACAGACACAAATGATTGTCGTGACAGTAGGTTTAGCAGATGTTCAAGATGAACAAAATATAAAAAATATAAGACATGCTCTCCAACAACAATTATCACCAGAACTTTTTCATGGCTCAAAGTTTTTTCATTTACGTGGAGGTATTGATTATTCAAAGTTAAGCTTTAAACACAAGACTATGATGACTCTTTTATATAAGGTTACTAAAAATAAACCACGTGAAAATATGACTGCAGAAGATCAAGCTATGGTGGATTCGTATAATAAAAAAGTTGATTTTGTTGATTTTCAAGCATTAAAGCCAATTGTTGAAGAAATTAACTTTATCATGCAAGGAGAATCGAAATGAGAAAAAGATATAAAAAGAAACTTATAAAAATTATTGTTGCTGGTGTTGTTGCACTGGGTGGATATCTTGGTGTTGAATTTCATCAGCAGACATATAGTGCTATCAGTATTGAAGATGTCCCAGAATATAGTGGGCAACCTTATGTGATTATTAATGATAATGAACCTTACTTTGATAAGGATGATTTAACAACACAAACATTTGAAAAATATAGTTCTTTAGATTCATTAGGAAGATGTGGTGTAGCTTATGCGAATATTGGTGAAGAAACTATGCCAACAGAAAAAAGAGGGAATATTGGAATGATTAAACCCTCTGGATGGCAAATTAAAAAATATGATTTTATAGATGGGAAATATTTATATAATCGTTGTCATTTGATTGGTTATCAGTTAAGTGGTGAAAATGCAAATGAAAAGAATTTAATCACAGGGACAAGATATATGAATACAGAAGGAATGTTGCCTTTTGAAAATGAAGTTGCTGATTATGTGAAAGATACAGGAAATCATGTTTTATATCGTGTGACACCTGTTTTTGAAGAAGATAATCTGGTGGCTGATGGTGTATTGATGGAAGCTATGTCTGTAGAGGATCGAGGTTTAGATATAGAATTTAATGTTTTTGTGTATAATGTTCAGCCTCATGTGAAAATTGATTATCAGACTGGAAAAAGCTCTTTAGATGAATAAAAATATAAAAATAATAAAAAAAGTTGGACTCCTTAAAAATGGTTTAGTACAATGTAGAAAAGGAGGTCATCAATATGTTTACAATTTCTAATTTTACAAATAATAATGATGTGAAAATCATTAATGAGAAAGGACCTTTTCAAGTCATTGAATATCAACGTGATTTAAGTGTAATGCCACATCATGCGCAAACTGCTTATTTTTGTAGTGAAATGAATATTCGTAAAAGACAGGTTATTTGTGATATTAGTCAAGCTAATGTTGTGGTACAGGCAGGGGCAATGCAATGGATGGTTGGCAATGTCTATGCAACAACAGGATTAAAAGGTGTAGGGGATTTGTTATCTAAAGCAGTAAGAGGAAAAGTGACTGGAGAATCAGCAATTAAACCAGAATATACAGGAGATGGAGTTCTAGTATTAGAACCTACATATAAACATATTTTATTGCTTGATCTTGATGAATGGAATCAATCTGTTGTATTAGATGATGGTTTATTTTTAGCTTGTGATGCAAAATTAAAGCATAAAGCTGTGATGCGTTCTAATTTATCATCAGCGACAATGGGAAATGAAGGATTATTTAATCTTGGAATAGAAGGTTCTGGTATTGTATGCTTAGAATCAGAATGTCCACAAGAAGAACTTATTGAAGTGACTTTAAAAGATGATGTTTTAAAAATTGATGGAAATATGGCTATTGCATGGAGTGGAACTCTTGAGTTCAAAGTAGAACGTTCTGGAAAAACATTAGCAGGCTCAGCAGCATCTGGTGAAGGCCTTGTGAATGTTTATCGTGGAACAGGAAAAGTTTTGATTGCACCAGTTGAATCAAGAAAATAGGTATAAAAAAGGATTGAAAACGAAACTTTCAATCCTTTGTTTTTTATATTATAGGAATTTGGTTTCGTTTGGCTGATAAATGCTTAAAGCAAATATTAACAATAAGCAAAATAAAAAGTAATGCACCAGCATTACTCTATTTTTCTGCATGCAAAAACGTAACCAGATATATCATTTCTTGACCTGGTGCATTGTTCCTTTTCCACATTTCATGCAGATGCAT
>NZ_NFLY01000023.1:0-41636 GCF_002161155.1 Massilimicrobiota sp. An105 | reverse complement strand
CGAACACAGAAGTTAAGCATCACAGCGGCGAAGATAGTAGGCAACTGCGAAAATAGCACGCTGCCAGTCCATGTGAGGGAATAGTCATTCTATTCCCTTTCTTTTTTTTATTCTCATTCTTTTTTTGGATGATTTTTTTTATTTTATTATGTTATAATAGATAAAAGGATATAAAGAAGGGGGAATGTTATCTTATGAATTTTGTATATATATCACCATCCTTTCCAAAAAATTTTTATCAATTTTGTAATCGTTTAAAAAATAATGGAGTCACAGTTTTAGCAATTGCGGATACACCTTATGATAATTTAAGCGAAGAATTAAAGAATTCAATAGATGATTACTATCAAGTATATTCTATGGAAGACTATGATGAAATGGTAAAGGCGATGGGTTATTTTATTTTCCATTATGGACATATAGATTGGTTGGAATCTAATAATGAATATTGGCTTGAACAGGATGCCAAATTGCGTACGGATTTTAATATTACAACAGGTATTCATACAAACCATATTGAAGATATTAAATGTAAATCAAAGATGAAGAAGTTTTATGAAGAAGCAGGAGTTAAAACAGCACGTTATCATTTAGTCACTGATTTGGAATCAGGTTTAAAATTTATTCATGATGTTGGCTATCCTGTTGTAGTCAAACCAGATAATGGGGTTGGGGCAGCAAAGACTTATAAAATTTCTAATCAGGAGGAGTTAGAACATTTTTATCAGGAAGAACATTTTACACAATATATAATGGAAGAATTTGTTAATGGATTAATTATTTCATATGATGGTATTGCTAATTTAAATAAAGAGATTTTATTTGAAACATCACATGTTTTTCCAAATCCCATTATGGATGTAGTGAATGATCAAAGTAGTATGTATTATTATTCTTTAAGAGAAATACCTTATGATTTGAAACAAGCTGGACAGGCATGTGTGAAAGCCTTTTATACAGCTGGAAGATGTTTCCATATGGAATTCTTTAGATTGTTAGAGGATAAACCTGGGTTAGGTCAAAAAGGAGAGATTGTTGGCTTAGAAGTTAATTTAAGAACACCAGGAGGTTATACTCCTGATATGATGAATTATGCCAATAATATTGATGTTTACCAAATCTATGCAGATATGGTCACAAAAGGGTATAGTGACTATGATCATCAGCGTCCATATCATTGTGTGTATTGTGGAAGAAGAGATGGTATCTCATATTCTCATACACATGAAGACATTGTATCACGTTATCATTTTGATTTGGTTATGTATGAAAGAATGCCAGATATTTTAAGTGGAGCTATGGGTAATTTTACATATACTGCTCGATTTGAGAATATGGAGCAAGTCAATGAATTCGTTGATTTTGTTTTAGGTTAGGGGTGAGAATATGAAGACAGAATGGTTTAAGGAATATAGCGAATGTTTATTGCGTAATATGGAATTTAAGGTTTATGGTCATTCAGGAACACCAATTTTGGTTTTTCCTGCACAAAATGGAAGATTCTTTGATTTTGAAAATTTTGGTATGGTGCATACAGTAGAGCACCTGATTGATGCAGGACGAATTCAGCTATTTTGTTGTGATAGCATTGATCAAGAATCTTGGTCAGCTGAAGGGATGGATAATGGACATAGAACATATATGATGGAACAGTGGTTCTATTATATCGTTAATGAATTGGTTCCAAGAATTTTAGAAATTAATTCTTATGGTCGTGATGGTCAGTATGCAGATGGCATTTATACAACTGGTTGTTCAATGGGCGCAACTCATGCAGTGAATTTCATGTTCAGAAGACCGGATATTTTTAAAGGTACCATTGCTTTGAGTGGATATTATGATAGTGATTTGTTTTTTGGAGATTATCATGATGATATTCTTTATCGCAATTCACCAATTCAATATCTTCATGGTATGAGTTATGACCATCCTTATGTTGAGATGTATCGTCATTGTCGTATTGTTTTATGTTGTGGGCAAGGAGCATGGGAAGATGATATGATTAGAAGTACATCGCGTATGAAAGAACTTTTAGAATATAAAGATATCCCAGCATGGATTGATTTTTGGGGTCACGATGTGAATCATGATTGGGATTGGTGGCAAGTTCAATTCCCATATTTTGTAGAAAGGGTTATATAATAATGAATGTTGTCTTTATATCACCACATTTTCCAGATTATTTTTACAATTTCTGTGACCGATTAAAAGTCAGAGGAGTTCGTGTTTTGGGAATCGGTGATGCGAATTATGAAAACTTGCCATATCATACAAAACTTGCCTTAACAGAATATTATCGTGTAGATGACTTAGAAAATTATGACAGTGTATACAGAGCCTGTGCTTATTTTACATGGCATTATGGAAAAATTGATTGGATAGAATCTCAAAATGAATATTGGTTAGAATTGGAAGCAACATTAAGAAATGAATTTAATGTCACAACAGGAACCAAAATACAAAATCTATCACCAATGAAATACAAATCAAAAATGAAAGAAGTCTATCAAAAGATTGGGATACCAACTGCCAGATATCGAAAAGTTGATGATTACCTTGCGACAAAAGCATTTGCGAACAAGGTAGGATATCCAGTTATTGTTAAACCTGATAATGGTGTGGGTGCTAGTTCAACATATAAATTGAAAAATGATGATGAATTAGATTATTTCTTTGCGACAAAGCCATCTTATATTCAATTTATTATTGAGGAACTTGTTCCTGGTCATGTTGAAACATTTGATGGAATTACCGATAAAGATAAAAATATTTTGATTTGTTCATCACATGTCATGTTGAATTCTATAATGGATAATGTAAATGAATTAAGTGATACTGCTTTTTACTCACAACCAGTTGAAGGATTGGATTTATATGAAATCGGAAAAAAGGTTGTAGAAGCTTTTGATACAAGAAGTCGTTTTTATCATTTTGAATTCTTTAGATTAGATGAAGATAAAGAAGGATTAGGAAGAAAAGGAGATATTGTTGGATTAGAAGTTAACATGAGAGCACCTGGTGCTTATATGCCTGATATGATTGATTTTGCATATAATGTCGATGTTTATACAATATGGGCTGATATGATTAAATATAATCAGTGTTTCTATGATATTCATCGTGAATATTGGGTAGCATATACAGGTCGTAGAGAAGGAATATGGTATATGCATAACTATGATCAGATTAGAGAAACTTATGGACAGAATATAGCATTAGAAACAGATGTTCCAGAATCATTAAGTGGAGCAATGGGTAATCATGTCTTTATTGTGAAATCTAAATCAAAAGAAGAACTCTTTGAAATGATTCGTTATATTTTAAAAAGAGAAGATGGAACAGATTGGTTTTAATAAAAGAAAGATTTGAATTGAAGGGAAACTTTCGATTTAAATCTTTTTTATAAAAAACAAAAAAATTACAAATGAAAGGCTTTTATATCAGACATTTTATGTTATAATGGCAAAGGAAAGAAAGAAGGTGTTATTATGTCTCCGGAGCCGGATGAAGATACGAAATTAACAATAAAACAAAGCATAACAGGAGACATAATTGATATTCTCCTGTTATAGAAAAGGAGGATAAAAATGATCGAATTTTACAAAACTTTTGGAACAGAAACAAAAAAAGTCGAAACATTAGAAACAGGATGCTGGATTAATGTTGTTTCACCAACAGAAGAAGAAAAACAATTTTTAATTAATGATTTGGGAATTGTTCCTGAATTTGTGCAAGCTTCATTAGATGAAGAAGAAAGTTCACATATTGATTTTGATGATGATTACAATCAGACATTAGTCATTGTCGATTATCCAAGTGCAGAAGAAACTGAAGGAAAATACGATAAAATGACTCTACAATATACAACATTACCATTAGGTATTGTTTTAATGAAAGGATATATTATTACAATTTCATTATATGAGAATTTAAATATTGAAGATATGGCAACAGGTAAAGTCAAGGGTATTCATACAGAAATGAAGACGAGATTTTTATTAAAGCTTCTTTTAAGAATTTCTCAAAGATACTTGATTTATTTACGTCAAATTGATCGATTATCATCTTTGACTGAACAAAAACTTCATAAATCAATGCAAAATAAAGAACTTATTCAAATGCTTGGATTAGAAAAATCTTTAGTTTATTTTTCAACATCATTAAAAACTGATGAAATTACTTTGAATAAGATCATGCGTGGAAAATCTATTAAACTTTATGAAGATGATCAGGATTTATTAGAAGATGTTTTAGTAGAAATTAATCAGGCCATTGAAATGTGTAGTATTTATTCAAATATCTTATCTGGAACAATGGATGCTTATGCTTCTGTTATTTCAAATAACTTAAATATTGTTATGAAGGTTTTAACAGTTATCACTATTGTGATGTCAATACCAAATATTATCTTTAGTTTTTATGGAATGAATGTTTCCGGTTTACCAGGACCAGTATGGTGGGTCCCAACTTTGATTGCCGTTATTGCATGTGTTATTGCTTCGTTTATATTTATGAAAAAAGATATGTTTCATTAAGTACATGGAACATATCTTTCTTTTTTTGAAAATTTGAACATTCAATATAAGAAACATGTATAATAAATGAAAAGAAGAGGAGGACAATAATATGGTAAGACAATTTCCAGAAGGTTTTTTATGGGGTGGCGCAACAGCTGCCAATCAGTATGAAGGTGGCTGGAACGAAGGAGGCAAAGGAATCAGTGTTTCTGATTGTGCGAGACATCATTTAGATATTGATGTTCAAGATTATCATGCACAAAATGCCATTACAACAAAAGATATTGAAGATGCATTAAAATCACAGGATGATTCTTTATATCCAAAAAGACATGGGGCAGATGGATATCATCATTATAAGGAAGATATTAAACTCTTTGCCCAAATGGGATTCAAGGTTTATAGAATGTCTATTGCCTGGTCACGTATTTTTCCAAATGGTGATGATCAAGAACCTAATGAAGAAGGTTTAAAATTTTATGATGATGTTTTTGATGAATGCTTAAAATATGGTATCGAACCATTAGTGACAATGTCACACTATGAACCACCATTAAATATAGTTTTAAATTATAATGGATGGGCATCAAGAGAAGTTGTGGATATGTTTGTCAAATATGTGGAAGTCATCTGTGAAAGATATAAAGATAAAGTCAAATATTGGTTAACATTCAATGAGGTAGATTCTATGATTAGACATCCTTATACAACAGGAGGACTTGTTGAAGACCGTTTCCCAGGGCAGAATTTCCAACAGGTTATTTTCCAAGCTATGCATCATCAATTTGTAGCTTCAGCTCTTGCTACAAAGATTTGCCATGAAAAAATTCCTGGTTCAAAAGTAGGTTGTATGTTAACAAAACTGACATATTATCCTTATACTTGTAAACCAGAAGATGTTTTACAGGCACAACAGGATATGAGAAGTACATATTGTTATAGTGATACACAAGTCTTTGGAGAGTATCCAGCTTATTTATTAGCTAAATTTAAAAATGAAGGTATTCATATTGAAATGCAGGATGATGACTTAGAAATTATGAAGAAATATCCAGTAGACTTTGTTTCATTTAGTTACTATTCATCAAGTTGTGTTGCAAAAGATGACAAAGGTTTAAAGAAAACTGCAGCCAATACGAATGTGGCAATAAAAAATCCATATATTCCTTCATCTGATTGGGGATGGCAAATTGATCCTATTGGTTTAAGAGTGTCTTTAGTTGATTTATATGATCGTTATAGAAAACCATTATTTATTGTAGAAAATGGTTTAGGAGCTAAAGATGAACTTGTGAATGGAACAGTTGATGATCAATATCGTATTGATTATTTTGATGCACATTTTAGAGAAATGTTGAATGCTATTGAAATAGATGGCGTAGATTTAATGGGATATACATCATGGGGATGTATTGATATTGTCAGTGAATCTACAAAACAAATGAGTAAAAGATATGGATTTATTTATGTGGATTGTGATGATTTAGGAAATGGAACTTATAAAAGATATAAGAAAAAATCTTTTGATTGGTATAAACATGTTATTGAAACAAACGGAGCCTGCTTATTTGAAGGAGAATAAAAATGTTAGAATATAAATTTGATACACAGTTATTAATTGAAGGAAAAAACTTAAATGAAGACGAAATTAATGATTATATTACAGAACATTTTCAGGGAGATTGTTTATTAGCTGTTGGTGATGATGAACTCATTAAAATTCATTTTCATACCAATGAACCATGGCTTGTTTTACAATATGGGGCAACACTTGGAGAAATCTATGATATTGTTGTTGAAAATATGGAAAGACAGGCACATGGGCTAAAAGGATAGATTGTGGATATCAAAGTTATTGTTTTACAGATGATACAATTATTTCTGGTGATTGCTTTAGGGTATCTTTTATTAAAGATCAAGATACTGGATGTAGACTTTAATAAACGTTTAACAACACTTTTGTTGTCGGTCACAACACCAGCATTGATTGTATCTTCTGTTTTATCTACAAATATTGAAAAACAAATATCTGAAATTGTTTTTGTGTTTATTGTAGGAATTGTCATCTTTCTTGTTTTACCTATTTTAGGCTTTTTGATTGTCAAAGTTATGAGAGTTCCTCTCCAACAACAAGGTTTATATATTTTCATGACAATGTTTTCTAATATCGGTTTTATGGGCTTTCCTGTTATGAAATCCATTTTTGGAAATCAAGCCGTATTTTTAACTGCTATTTTTAATATGATTTTTAATTTGCTTGTGTTTACAGTAGGTATTCTTTTTATGAATTATCATTCTGTACAAAAAATAAAAATCAATTTGAAACAGCTTCTTTCACCAGGCGTGATTGCTTCACTTGTGGCTTTGTTTATTTATTTTACAGGTTTACAGGTTCCCGATGTTTTGTCTTCAACGATAACCATGATTGGTGATATTACAACACCTATTGCCATGTTGCTTATTGGCTCAACACTTGCTACGATTCCAGTTAAAGAAGTCTTTACTGAAGTCAGAATATATCCATATACGATTTTAAAACAGATTGTTATTCCAGTTATAGCTTATCCTATTTTAAATGCTTTTATTCGTGATCCTTTAATACTTGGCGTTTCTTTAATTATGCTTGCTATGCCAGTAGGAAATATTGCTGTATTATTTGCAACAGAATATCAAAAAGATGTTGCCTTGGCAGCTAAAGCTGTTTTTATGACAACATTACTTTCTATTGTTACGATTCCAGTGATTGTGGCTTTATTTTTGGCATAAAAAGTTTTATAAATTGATAACATATTTTTATTCTGCGTATTTTATTGACAAGGATAAGTTTTTATGAATATAATAAATGAGGATTATTTAATAATGCCCCAGAAATGAGGCGTTTTTTTATGCAAAAAAATTATGATGTCATTATTGTTGGGGCTGGACCAGCAGGAATTATGACAAGTTATGAATTGTATTTAAAAAATCCAGAATTAAAAGTATTACTTATTGATAAAGGACATGATGTGATGTATAGACATTGTCCTATTAAAGATAAGAAAATTAAAAGTTGTCCACAAATTAAAGAAAATGAACCAGGATGTTTACCTGCTTGTTCAATTACTTCAGGATTTGGGGGAGCCGGTGCTTACTCTGATGGTAAATTCAATATTACCAGTGAATTTGGTGGTTGGCTAACAGATTATTTAGATAATCAGGAAGTTGAAGATGTAATTCATTATGTGGATGAATTGTATTTGAAACATGGTGCAACACGTGAAATTACTGATCCAACGACTGATAAAGTGAAAGAAATTGAAAAACGTGGATATGCTGTTGGATTGAAATTATTACGTGCTAAAGTGCGTCATTTAGGAACTGAAGAAAATTTGAGAATTATGACAGAAATGTCTAATGAACTTAAACAGCATATTGATATGGCATTTAAAACAGCAGTTAAGGATATTCTTGTAGAAGATCATCATGTTAAAGGGATTGTTTTAGAAAATGGTGAAGAAATTTATGCTCCTCATGTTGTGTTAGCTCCTGGAAGAGATGGTTCAACATGGTTAGCCAAAGTGTTTAAACGTCAGGGATTAGAACTTTATAATAATCAGGTTGATATAGGTGTAAGAGTAGAAACAAGTAATATTGTTATGGATGAAATTAATTCTCATCTTTATGAAGGTAAATTTGTATACAATACATCTGTGGGAACTAAAGTCAGAACTTTCTGTTCAAATCCAAGTGGCCATGTTGTTATTGAAAATCATTCAGGGACAATGTTAGCCAATGGACATGCTTATCATGATCCAAAACTTGGAAGTCATAATACCAATTTTGCATTATTAGTTTCACATGTTTTTAGCGAACCATTTAATGAACCTAACGAATTTGCTCATGAGGTTGCTAGACTTGCCAATATGCTATCACATGGAAGCATTATTGTACAACGCTATGGTGATATTAAAAGAGGACGTCGTACAACTGTGAAACGTTTAAAAGAAGGTTATACTGTTCCAACATTACCTGAAGCTGTACCAGGAGATTTAGGGCTTGTGTTACCATATAATACGATGAAATCTATTATTGAAATGATTGAAGCTTTAGATCATGTTACACCAGGAATTGCTAATGAACATACATTGCTTTATGGAGTAGAAGCGAAATTCTATTCAGCAAGACCTAAAGTAAGAGAAGGATTTGAAAGTGAGATTGATGGTCTGTATGTAGGTGGCGATGGTGCTGGACTAACACGTGGATTGGCTCAGGCAGGAGCTAATGGAATCTTAATTGCGAGACATATTTTAAATAAATAAATAAAATGATAACTACAATAAACTCTTTGTATTTATTGTAGTTTTTCTTTTGGGGCTAAAAGTTTACAATTGGTATATTTTCCATTATAATAGAAACAATAATGAGGGGGTAATCATTTATGAACATTGATGGAAAAAAGATTGCAGCAAAGCGAAAAGATGAACTCAAACAAAAGATTGATTTATTAAAAGAAAATGGTCAAAGACTACCAAAATTAACAGTTGTATTAGTAGGTGAAAATCCTGCCAGTCAAACATATGTTCGCAATAAAGATAAAGCATGTGCCTATGTAGGGATGTTATCTGATATTGTGAAACTGGATGAACAGACAACAGAAGAAAAGTTAATGGAAGTGATTCAAAAACTTAATCATGATGATACTGTAGATGGCATCTTGGTACAGTTGCCATTACCACAACATATTCATGAAGACAAAATACTTCATTTAATTGATCCACAAAAAGATGTAGATGGATTTCATCCATCTAATGTAGCTAAACTTGTGTTAGGAGAAAAAGGACTGGTACCTTGTACTCCACAAGGTATGATGGTTTTATTAGATGAAATTCATTATGACTTAACTGGAAAAGAAGTTGTTGTTGTTGGAAGAAGTAATATTGTTGGAAAACCAGTGGCTTTACTATGTTTGCATAAACATGCAACTGTGACAATTGCACATTCCCGTACAATGAATTTAGCCACGTTATGTCAAAGAGCTGATGTCTTAATAGCGGCAATTGGTCAACCTAAGTTTTTTAATAAAGATTATATTAAAAAAGGTGCTGTGGTGTTGGATGTTGGTATTAATCGTGATGAAAATCATAAATTATGTGGTGATGTTGATTATGAAGATGTCAAAGATCTTGTATCTTATATTACACCAGTGCCTGGAGGTGTAGGACCAATGACAATTGCGATGTTATTGGAAAATACTTATAAAGCTTATCAACAAAGAGAGGAGCACAAAAATGGAATATAATTTAAACGATATTGTTGAAATGAAAAAACAACATCCTTGTAAAAAGTCTAATCAATGGCAAATTATACGTATGGGTGCAGATATTAAAATTAAATGTTTAGGGTGTGGAGCCATTGTTATGTTTTCTCGTCGTGATTTTGAAAAACGTTTAAAAAAGGTTATACCAGCTCATGAAAATACGTCTGATTGAAGAAAAAGATAATAAAGAAGTCGAAAAACTGATTAGAGATTGTCTGATAGAATTTGGTGGTAATAAACCAGGTTGTGCCTGGGAAGATAAAGATTTAGGACAATTTTATCAAGTTTATCAACCTGCTCATAAACAATATCTTGTGGTTGTTGAAAATGATCATGTTGTTGGTGGTTGTGGTATAGGACCAGTGGAAGGCAAAGAAGGTATATGTGAATTGCAGAAAATGTATTGTTATAAGGCGATACGTGGTACAGGCATAGCACAAGAATTATTAAACCTGTCCTTAGATTTTGCAAAGACATACTATCAGCAATGTTATCTGGAAACATTTTCCAATATGATAGCAGCCAATCGTTTCTACTTAAAAAATGGATTTATTCCGTTGGAACAACCCCTTATTCAAGGACCACATTATGCTTGTGATAGATGGTATATAAAAGATTTATAGGAGTGATTGAGAATGTTATTTGAACATCAATATCAATTTTCTAAACGTATGCAAATGCATGATATTACTGAAATCGTCAAACAGGATATTAATTACTGCCACATAGATGAAGGAATTGTTGTGGTATACACACCACATACAACGGCTGGAATCACTGTCAATGAAAATGCGGATCCTGATGTTGTCAGAGATATGATCAATGCTTTTGAACGTGTTTTTCCTACAGAACATTTGGATTATCATCATTTTGAGGGGAATTCACATGCCCATATTAAGTCAACTCTTTTTGGCCCAAGTCAGACTTTTATTATTCATCGTGGTCAACTTTTATTAGGAATATGGCAAGGCATTTATCTATGTGAATTTGATGGACCTAGGCAAAGAACTTTTTATGTTAAAATAATGGAGGGCTAAGATGAAAGACTTTTATGAAACTTCAAGACTGATTCTTAGACATTTTCGTATGGGAGATGAACAGGCTTTATATGAATTATTAAGTGATCCTGATGTTAATCGTTTTTTACCTATGTTTCCATTACAGAGTGTCGAGGAAGCAAAAGATTATTTGCAGACGCATTATTTAGATAAATATAAAAATCAAGATGGTTATTATTATGCAATCTGTTTAAAGGAAAATGATAGACCTATTGGATATATTCAAATCAGTGGAGATGAGAGTCATGATTTTGGCTATGCTTTAAGAAAAGAGTTTTGGCATCAGGGAATAGTGAGTGAAGCAGCTTTAAAAATGGTTGAAGAATTCAAAACATCTGATTTGCCATACATTACTGCAACGCATGATGTTTGTAATCCTCATAGTGGAAATGTCATGAAAAAGATTGGTATGAAATATTGTTATTCTTATAAGGAACAATGGATGCCTAAAAATATTTTAGTTACTTTTAGAATGTATTAGTATCATTTTAAAAAGGATGAGGATTTTATTTATTTAAAATATTGGAATAAATATCCTCATCATATTGAAAAAGACATTGAATGTCTTTTTTTTGTTTCTTGACAAAAAAGGACAATATGTCTAAACTAAAAAACGTTAAGGGAGGGAAAATTGTGGATAAAGATAGAATGGGGTCACAAAAAGTTTTAACTTTATTGATTGAACTATCAGTGCCAGCTATGATTGGGATGATTGTCAATGCTATTTATAATATTGTAGATAGAATGTTTATTGGTAATGCTCCTGATTTAGGATCATTAGGTTTAGCAGGAATTACTGTGTCTTATCCAGTGACTTTAATTTTGATGGCGTTAAGCTTAATGGCAGGAGTTGGAGGAGCTACACGTTTTTCTATTGCTTTAGGTGCTAAGGAAGAGGAAGATGCTAAATATTATCAGGGCAATGCTTTAATGATTACAGTTATCTTTGGTATTGTTTTTATGGTTTTAGGTAATATTTTCATGGATCCTATATTAACTATACTTGGAGCTAGTGAAAAGGTTTTACCTTATGCCAGTGATTACTTGAGTATTATTTTATATGGTGGTGTTTTTCAATGTGTAGCCATGTGTGGAAACAATTTCTCACGTGCCCAAGGAAATGCTAAAAACGCTATGGTTTCACAGCTGTTAGGAGCAGGTTTTAATATTGTTTTTGATTATATTTTAATTGTTCAATTTCATATGGGAATGGAAGGTGCCGCACTTGCGACAATTGGTGGACAATGTTTAAGTATGATATGGCAATTGTCTTTCTTATTTGGAAAAAGAGGAATCATTCCATGTCGTTTATCACATATGAAGTTGAAAAAACATTATACATATATGATCATGAAAACAGGTTTGCCAGCCTTTTTAATGCAATTATCAACAAGTGTTTTAAATATTGTTATTAATGGAACATTAGGTTTGTATGGTGGGGATTTGGCTATTTCAACAGTAGGAATTATTACAAGTGTTCAAACACTTATGTTGATGCCATTAACAGGTATGACACAAGGACAGCAACCTATTATTAGTTATAATTATGGTGCTAAGAATTATCATCGTGTCAAAGAAACATTAAAGTATACGATTATAGGTTCTAGTATTCTTTCTTGTTTAGGATTTTTAGTGATTCAATTATTCCCATCAATGATTATTTCTATATTTAATCAAGAGCCAGCAATTATTGAATTAGGAAATAGTGCTTTACGTATTTGGTTTATTTGTTTACCATTAGTTGGATGTCAAACAATGTGTGCTAATTTCTTTCAGGCAATTGGAATGGTTAAACAATCCAGCTTTCTTAATTTATTAAGACAATGCTTATTATTGATACCATTGATTTTAATTCTTTCTTGGATTTTTGGATTATATGGTGTCTTTATTGCTGTACCAATTGCAGATTTCATAGCATTTATCATTACAATGTATCTTATTCAAAAACGTTTAAAGACTTTTGTTGTTGCATAAAGAGAAAGTATGATTTTTATGATCATACTTTTTTGATTATATTCAATATAATAAAAAGTATTGATTATCATAGCTATCATCTATGACAATCAATACTTATGGATGATTTATTGTTTTTTTACGTAAGCAATTAAACGAGCCCCAGGACCAGCATGTGTACCAATAACCGGTCCAACAATACCATGTAATGTTTCACCAAAATGTAAAGTTTCCCTTAATGTATTTTCAAACTTATCTAAACCATCAGATGAGCCAGTATATCCGATACAGATAGGTTCATCTAAATCCATTTCACCATCTTGTTGAATTAAGTCAATAATTTTAGCAGTAGCTTTTTGAGTCCCTCTGGCTTTCGCAAATACATCTAATTTGCCTTCATCAAAACCAATAATAGGTTTAAATTTCAAAAGTGTTCCTGCTGTTGCAGCTGTTCTTGATAAACGTCCACCTTTATATAAATATTCTAATGTATCTACAAAAGCAAATAAGCGAATACGATGTTTATATGCTTCTAAAAATGTATAGAGATCTTGAGCATTCATACCTTCATTTCTTAATGCAACTGCTTTTAATACAAGCAATCTTTGCATTTGCGTTGTTCCTAAGCTATCAATCACATAAATATCATCATAATCAACTAAATCTTTTGCAAGATTAGCACTTTGATATGTTCCACTAATAACACTAGACAAAGTAATAACAATAACACTATCATTGTTGTTTTTTGCTGTTTCATACAAATCAACAAAGTCTTGTGGTGATGGTTGTGATGTAGATGGTAATGTTTGACTATTAACTAATAAATCATAAAATTCTTCTGGTTGTAAATCAATACGATCTTTATATTCTTTTCCATCAATAATGACTTTTAAAGGCACAACTTCAACATTGAGTTCCTGTGCATATTTTAAATCAATATCAGATGTAGAATCAGTAATTATTTTTATCATTTTTCTTTTCCTCCGTCATAAATATTCTAATTGTACGAAGCATTTTCTCTAAGGATTTCACTTCTTCTTTACTAAACAGTTTTTCAATTTCTTTAAGGGCTTTTTTAATATAATGATCATTTTCACGATAAAACTCCAAGAATTTACTTGTAACTTTTAAATGATAAGATCGTTTATCTTCCTGACTGACTGTTTTATTTAAATATCCTTTTTCTACCAATTGATTGACTTTATATGTAGCATTAGGCTGTGAAATCCCCATATATTTAGCATATTCTAAAATAGTGGGTTCACCTAACATATAAATAATATCTAAGCTAAATGCTTCTTGCATAGTGAGTTCTTTAGAAGTTGCACACATAGATGAATAAAAATTCATTTTGAATATATTATAAACAGCCTGAAATTCCTGACTTAGCATATAACCTCCTCATAAATACTTAAAATATTTTAAGTATAGTATAAATTATTTTTAATGAAAGTCAATTATAAAACACAGAATTGCAATGATAATTGCTACAAAAACATCACTTATATGATGAACCCCACTTAAAATACGTGTTAAACTGACAATCAATGCAATGATACATGCAAAAACGCCAACATAAAAATGAGCATAAAAACATACAAAAGCAATAATACAGGCACTAACAGTATGACGACTTGGAAAAGATTCGCCATGTTTATGACCTCTTAAGGGTTGAATATTCATATGATCATAGGGACGGGGACGATTCACTATTTTTCTAAAAACCGTCACAATCACAAAAGCTATACATGGTCTTAGAATGGCATCTATCAAATAAGGACTATGAATATACCATAAATAAATCAAGACACATGGATATAAGATAAACGTTACATAAGGACAATATTGTGTTAAAAAAATAATGATTTTTTCTAAACGAGGACGTTGTCTTATATACGCTAACATGGACTGATAAAAACATTCCAAAGCTCTCACCCTTTCTTTACCATTATATCGAAAATATGCGATGAAAACAAATAAAATAAAAATTTTAAAAGATAAGTGCAGTGATGTTTGTAGATTATACAAAATGCACTGACGAATAAATAGAAAATGGTGTAGGACTGTGTCATTGATGGGATTATTTGAAATTGATATAATGTGAATAGAGTATGATTGATGGAGATAAGATATAATGAAAATAACAGGAACGAAAAGTTATATACAAATTGAAGATGATAATGGCAATATAGCAAGATTTGATGGTGAAGTTTGTTTCAATGATTTTTATGCATGGGCTGATTCAATCTGTTGGATTAAACATCAAGGAGAAATAACGGATCAGGACAGAATTCATTTGATTTATCAGGCAACGCAATATGGTAAGGATCATGATATCAAGATATTGTTCTTTGATAATGATAATAAAGTCATGTTTGAAGCAGAGCTTGGACTGAAAACGGAAGTTTATTGGGCTAAAAACGATCTTATCTTTATAGCTGTTATTTTGTTGTCAATGATTTTTCCAATAGTGTTTATTGCTATGTTAGATGTTGTGAGTTCAATGTTTTTATTTGCTTTGAGTGTGGGTGCCATCATTTTTGTAAGTCCCTTTATCTTGTGGGGAATTTCTATATGTAGATTCCAGATGATTGCTAAGGGAGATGATATAACAATGAGACCAGTCATAGGGACAAGCTATACATTTCCTGTAACAGAAATAATAAGAGTTGAAAGAAAGGTAAAAAATGTATATGGATGGCAAGAATGTGTTAAGATTGTGATTTATATAAAAAATAAAAAAATAACACTTCGTCGAAGTATGATAGGGTTTGATGACATGGATGCCTATCTTTTGCGACATGTTGATCATATTATATAAAAATATATCTTTGATATGATTTGATAGAGTATGATAAGTGGCTGTTTAAAATTAAAAAAATGTTTTTAGCACTCTATACTTGTTATCGCAGTGTGGCTTTTGTCTAACTTCATAGAGTGCCGTAAGTGCCTATTTATGGGCATTTCTCGGATTTTATGATTTTGTCTTAACTCGTCAGAAATCGTCATTTTATAAAAATTTGGTGTCAAAATTGGTGTCAATCAGCGGAGAGATACCTTTTCTTGCCACAGTATATCAGTATCACAAATTGAAAAATTGAATATCGCAAGTAGATTATGGAACGCCGATATTGACGTTCCTTTTCTATTTCCAGCCGTTCAGAAATGGACGGCTTTTTCTATATCCAAACGAAAGGAGAATTTTAAAAGCTATGAAAAAGATATTGAAGCGATTAGCCACAGGCTTCCTTGCCTTTGCGACTATCGTTACTGCTTTGCCGACAACGGCAGTCCACGCTTCCGAGAAGCAATACTGGACAGAAAGTGCCGAGCGTGTCGGTATCGTTGAAAAAGTAATGAATGACGGTTCTATCGGTTCGACATTCAATGAGGGACACATGACCGTTGAGGGTGAGGACGCTTTCTGTGTGGATATTAACACCAACTTCCGCAACGGTTATAAGACCAGAGCTGACGCAAGCACACGCATGAGCTACGACCAGATTTCAGATGTTGCCCTCTCAATCGAGTATGTTAATCAGTATGTGCAGAGCCACAGCGGATTGAGCAGTCAGCATATCTATCTTTTGAAACAGTGCGTCGTATGGCAGAGATTGAGTGTTCATCTTGGCTGGCAATGCGATAACGTCAGAGCTTCCTATGATGAAATTCCAAAAGCTATACAGGACGAGGTTTACGCTGGGGCGAAAGCCTTTGCCAGCGAGAACAAGGAACGCTATGAATGTGGCGGTTACATCTACTCTGGCGAGGGACAGGACATTGGACAGTTCTGGGCGAAACTTGCCGTTGGAAATGCCACATTGAAAAAGACTTCCAGTAATGCCAGCATTACCGATGGGAACGGGCTTTACTCTATCGCTGGTGCGACTTATGGTGTCTATTCTGATAAGGACTGTACGAAACAGCTTGCCACCCTTACGACTGATAACAGCGGAAATACTGATACCGTGGAAGTAAAGGCTGGCACAGTCTACATCAAAGAGCTTTCTGCTCCTGCTGGCTATAAGGTGGACAGCACTGTCTATTCCTTAAATGTGGAAGCTGGCAAGACAGCGACACTCAATGTATCCGATACGCCAAAGGTCACAGATACCCTTATCGAGCTTTTCAAGATTGACATGGAAACACAGAAAGACGCTCCACAGGGCGACGCTTCCCTAGAGGGTGCGGAGTTCACATGGAAATTCTATGCGGGACACTATACCGCTGACAATCTTCCTAGCGAGCCTACAAAGACATGGGTGACAAAGACAATCGCTGAAAAGGACAGCGACGGCACTATTCATTATGTTTCCCGCCTTTCTGATGAATACAAGGTATCTGGGGACAGCTTCTATACACAGGATGGTAAGAACGTGCTTCCTTTAGGAACGCTGACCGTTGAGGAAACGAAAGCTCCTGACGGCTATCTTCTTGACGGTGCATATATGCAGGCAAATGGTAGTGAGGAACAGATTAAGGGAATGTACCTTACACAGATTACCGAGGACGGCGACATTGCCGTATTGTCTGGAAGCAATCAGTACCATGTATCAGACAAGGTTATCCGTGGTGGTGTGAAAATCCAGAAAAGAGATTTGGAAACCAGCGATACCAAAGGTCAAGGAAGTGCGACTTTGAAAGACGCTGAATTTGAAATCATCTCTCTAAATGACAACGCCGTACTTGTTGAGGGAAAGCTCTACAATAAAGGCGACGTGGTAAAGACAATCCTTACCGACATTGAGGGCGTGGCTTCTACTTCTACTGACCTGTTACCTTACGGGAAATACCGTATTGAGGAAAGCAAAGCTCCAGAGGGCTATCTGACGGACGGTGCAGAACCGATTGAATTTGAAATCACAGAGGACGGGAAAATCGTTGACCTTACAGGTACAGACACGTCAATCTACAATCAAGTGAAGCGTGGCGACCTAGAGGGTGTCAAGATTGGTGCTGGCACACACCAGCGTCTTGCGGGAGTTCCGTTTAGGATCACAAGCAAGACCACAGGTGAGAGCCACATTATTGTAACTGATGATAACGGGCAGTTCTCCACTTCTTCTGACTGGGCTTCCCATAAGAACAACACCAACGCAGGAAAGACCAGCGAGGACGGTATCTGGTTTGGAACAAGCGAGCCAGACGACAGCAAAGGTGCTTTGATTTACGACACCTATATCATTGAGGAATTACGCTGTGAGAGCAACAAAGGCTTTGAGCTTATCCCACCGTTTGAAATCGTGGTGTCCAGAAACAATGTGACCGTTGACTTAGGGACACTTACTGATGAATACGAGAAAGAAATCTCTATCCATACCATAGCCACAGGCAAGGACGGCGAGAAGTCTATCGTGGCTGGCAAAGAGGTTACAATCGTTGACACGGTTACGCTTGACGGGCTGGAAAAAGGTACGAAGTATCAGTTAAAAGGCTGGCAGATGTTGAAAGAGGAAAATGCCGAACTTCTTATTGACGGACAGCGTGTAGAGAACAGCTATACCTTTACCGCTGATGATGAAGAAATGAAAGTGGAAATTTCCTATACATTCAATGCGTCTGCTTTAGGTGGCAAGAACCTTGTGACCTTTGAGGAACTTTACGACATTTCTAATGAGGACGAGCCTGTAAAGGTTGCTGAACACAAGGACATTGACGACGAGGGACAGACGGTGCTTATCACGGAGCGTATCATCTCTATCCATACCACAGCGACCAGCGAGGACGGAAAGAAAGAGATTGAAGCAGGAAAAGACGTGACAATCATTGATACCGTGACCCTTGACGGATTGGAAATCGGCACAAAGTATCAGCTCAAAGGCTGGCAGATGATTAAGGACGAAAACGCAGAGCTTATCATCAATGGTGAACGTGTCGAGAATGACTATACCTTTACCGCCGACAGTGAAAGCATGGAAGTCCAGATTGCCTTTACATTCGACGCTTCCGAGCTTGGCGGGAAAGAGCTTGTGACCTTTGAGGAATTATACGATTTGAGCAATCCAGATGAACCGACAAAGGTTACAGAGCATAAGGACATTGAGGACGACGGGCAGACGGTGACAATCACAGAAGTACCAGAAAAGCCAGAAGAACCTACACCAGAACAGCCGACCACACCAGATACACCGAGCAAGACAACGGACGCTCCAAAGACAGGAGACAATACAAACATTGCCTTATTCTTAGGGCTTCTTGTTCTCTCTGGTGCAGGCGTGGCAGGAACATACTTCATCAAGCGTCGTAAACGCTTATAGGATAATCTTCCTATGATGATGAAGAAATCACGTTCCCCGCCGATACATGGAAACGGCGGAGCTTCCCTTTATTCTGGCTTGTCCGCCACCCACCTGTAAGCACACAGACAGTCAAGGGTGTTTTTAAGCATTTACCTGCCCTTGACGGTCTGGGGGCTTACGGGTATCACACCACCAGCCAGAATAAAAGCATTGATAATCAACAGATTTTATAGAAATGAGGTATGAACACATGAAATTGAAATATATCGTGCCTGATATGGCACAGACTTTTGGAAACTTGGAGTTTGCAGGAGAAAATGACGTGGAGCAACAGCGTGTCAATGGTCGCTTCGTTCCCGTGACAAGAAGCTATAACCTGTATTCCGACATTCAGAGAGCCGACGACATTATCGTAGTGCTTCCCGCAAAGGCTGGGGAGAAGCGTTTCAAGTATGAGCAGAAAGTCAAACTCGTCAATCCTAAGATTACCGCTGAGGGAAAGAATGTGCGAGGTCGTGGCTACACCAACTATATCTTAACGGCTGATGATATGCTTCCAGCCGAGGAAGGCAAGTAAAGGGGGATAACAGATTATGAGATTAGCGAATGGAATTGTGTTAGATAAGGAAAAGACGTTTGGAGTGCTGAAATTCTCCGCATTAAGACATGAAGTGCGTGTAGAGAATGAGGACGGGACGACAACCGAGGAAATCAAGCGTAGAACTTACGATTTGAAGTGCAGTCAGCAGGAACGCACGATACAGGTATCTATCCCAGCGGAAATCCCTGTCAAGGACTATCCGTACAATGCCGAGGTGGAGCTTGTCAATCCCGTTGCCGATACCGTGGCAAACGCCAACTACCGAGGGGCAGATGTGGAATGGTACATCAAGGCAGACGACATTGTGCTGAAAAATAAAGGCGGTCAGCCCGCAGGAAATCCACAGAACCACGCTCCACAGGGACAGCAGAAAAAATAATTAGTGCGGAACACTAAAATACTATACTTGCAATTATGGATATGATATAATTTGCTCACAAAACTTAATCATAAGGAGGAAAGGCAATGGAGTTATTTTGGATAATTGTGGGCGGTGCTTTGCTTTGTGGTGGAGTAGGTACTATCTGGAATAAGAAAAATAAAAAATAACAAAGGTAAATCAAAATTAAACTATTTTAAGTGTTACAAAGCGGTTAGTCTTTACGATTGACCGCTTTTTCCATATCCAGAAAGGGGTGTTTATGAACCTATACAAATACAAAGGAAAGCGTATCAGAGCCAGCGACAAGAACCTTGTGTACTGCTTCTGTGCGGGTACGCTCCTGTTCCTGTTCATAGCGGTTCTCCTGCTACTGAACATGGGACAGCTCATGCGTACCGACTGGGAGCATTTCAGCCTGCTTGATAATGGCGTGACGCTTTCTACATACAACTTCATAACCATAGGGATAGCGACTGGTATTTGTGCATTGGTCGCTTTTCTTTATTACCGCTTCTTCCATGACAGCTTCAAGAAGCTATTACACCGTCAAAAGCTCTCCCGCATGATACTGGACAATAAGTGGTATGAAGCACAGACCGTACAGGACAGCGGTTTTTTTACTGACCTGCAGAGCAGATCAAGGGAAAAAATCGTCTGGTTTCCTAAAATCTATTATCAAATGGACACAGGACTGCTTCATATCCGCTGTGAAATCTCTTTGGGAAAGTATCAAGACCAGCTCCTTAGACTGGAAGATAAGCTGGAAAGCGGGCTTTACTGCGAGCTGACCGACAAGACGCTCCATGACGGCTATATCGAGTACACCCTGCTCTATGACATGATAGCGAACCGTATCACGATTGACGAGGTAAAAGCAGAAAACGGGGGCTTGCGTCTGATGAAGAACCTCACATGGGAATACGACGCACTCCCTCACGCCCTTATCTGTGGCGGGACTGGCGGTGGAAAGACCTATTTTTTGCTGACAATCATTGAAGCCCTCTTGCAGACCAACGCCCAGCTTTACATCTTAGACCCTAAAAACGCTGACCTTGCGGACTTGGGTACGGTCATGGATAACGTGTACCACACCAAAGAAGATATGATTGAATGTGTCAATGCGTTCTATGAGGGCATGGTACAGCGAAGCGAGGAAATGAAGCACCACCCAGACTACAAGACAGGCGAGAACTATGCCTATCTGGGCTTACCGCCCTGCTTTCTTATCTTTGACGAGTATGTGGCGTTCTTGGAAATGCTGGGGACAAAGGAAAGCATGAGCCTTTTAAGCCAGCTAAAGAAAATCGTCATGCTTGGCAGACAGGCGGGCTATTTCCTCATTGTCGCCTGCCAGCGTCCCGACGCAAAGTATTTCAGTGACGGTATCAGAGATAATTTCAACTTCCGTGTGGGCTTGGGACGTATCAGCGAGCTTGGCTACGGTATGCTTTTCGGAAGCGA
The DNA here is from genome assembly GCF_002161155.1 of Massilimicrobiota sp. An105. Taxonomy (NCBI): domain Bacteria; kingdom Bacillati; phylum Bacillota; class Erysipelotrichia; order Erysipelotrichales; family Erysipelotrichaceae; genus Massiliimicrobium; species Massilimicrobiota sp. An105. The sequence goes on along the minus strand of NZ_NFLY01000023.1, from coordinate 20,129 downwards.
CGTAAAGAAACAGTTCTTCCAGAAGCGTATCAAAGGACGTGGTTATTGTGACGTGGGTACGAGCGTCATATCGGAGTTTTACACTCCCCTTGTACCAAAGGGACATGATTTTTTACAGACTATCGGCTCTCTTGCACTGGCAAGGCAAGCCGTATCAGATGAACGAAAGGAGAATTGAAAAATATATGGGACTTTTAGAAATGGGTTACAGCGACCCTACCGCAGATTTGCACGTTGAGGGTGTCTGCGTAGACTTTGACCGCTTCCTTGCGGATTTGAAAAGTGTCGCTGGTACGACTGACGATAAATGTGAGGAATTTCCGACAGAAGCCTATCATGCACATATGGAAGATATTCTGACAGAAGCGGGACTTGGGAGATTGAAACTTCCGTTGCTCTTTTCCGTGGTGCTGGACGAATGGCTTTCCATTCATGGCTTCAACTACCGTTTTACGTTTCTTGTGGTGGATAAGGATTTTTTCAGACAGATATACCATGAATATGAGATTGACAAGGATATAGCCAGAAAATGCCTTTCAAGAGATACCGACTGTATCGTAGTTTATACGGGCGTAACAAGGGTTGACTGAACCACTGACGGCTGGAACGGTCAGCGAAGCGACCCAGACCGTGTAAGCCGTCCTGTGGAGCAGGGCTTGCCCTGCTCCACGAAAGAAGCCCCTCGGTATCTAACAGAGGGGCACAATTCCGCTGGAAACTACGGTCAAAAAGTCTGGAAATCCCGCTTGGTATAAGGGTTTTCTCTCACTCATAGCTGACTGTGACAATCGGCGGAAAATATCACAGATTTCTAAAAGGGGGTATGCAGGCTGAATGAAAGCACCTTTATAACCGCCTTGAAAGAGAAACGCCTATCTTACGGCGTGTCCCAGACAAGGCTTGCAATCATGGCTGGTATCAGCCGTGAACACCTAAACCGTATCGAAGCGGGAAAGGTAACACTCACGGAAGATATGCAGGACAAGCTCATGGAAGCTGTCGAGAAATTCAATCCCGACGCTCCCATGTTCCTGCTGTTCGACTATGTGCGTATCCGTTTCCCCACGCTGGATATACAGCACGTTATCAAGGATATTCTGAAGCTCAACATTGACTATATGCTCCATGAGGACTACGGACACTACAAATATACCGAGCATTACTATCTGGGTGATGTGTTCGTCTACACCTCGCAGGACGAGGAAAAAGGCACGCTTCTGGAGCTGAAAGGAAAAGGCTGTCGCCAGTTTGAAAGCTATCTGCTGGCACAGGAGCGAAGCTGGTACGACTTTCTTATGGACGCTCTGGTTGAGGGCGGTGTGATGAAACGCCTTGACCTTGCCATTAACGACAGGGCGGGCATACTGGATATTCCAGATCTGACCGCCAAATGCAACCGTGAGGAATGTGTTTCCCTGTTCCGTTCTTTCAAGTCCTATGCTTCCGGCGAGCTGGTGAAGCACAACGAGCAGGACAAGGCGGGCATGGGACACACGCTGTATATCGGCTCTCTGAAATCAGAGGTCTACTTCTGCTGTTATGAGAAGAACTACGAGCAGTACGCAAAGCTCGGCGTGCCGATTGAGGAAGCACCCATAAAGAACCGCTTCGAGATACGACTGAAAGATGAAAGAGCCTATTATGCCGTCCGTGAACTGCTGACCCATTATGATGCAGAACAGACGGCATTTTCTATCATCAATCACTATATCCGCTTCGTGGACAGAGAGCCGGAGAAGCGAAAGACAGACTGGAAGCTCAATGACCGCTGGGCGTGGTTTATCGGGAAAGACCGACCGCCTATCAAACTGACGACAGACCCAGAGCCTTACACTCTGGAAAGGACGCTGGGCTGGATAAGCAGGCAGGTCGCTCCTACGCTGAAAATGCTGAAAAAGATAGACGCTGGCAACAGTACAAGCTATCTGAAAGAGATTGAGGACAACGCAAAGCTGACGGAAAAGCATTTGCAGATAATCAGACAGCAGACAGCGGATACAGAGGAACTTATCACAGAGTAAAGGAGAAATTTGATTATGGCAGAACTTGTCAAGGACTTGGTGCTGGTATCGCTGGGAATGGGTATCGGTGTCGTCCTTATGTGTATTGCACAGGTCAGCAAAATGGCTGACGAGCAAATGGAAGAAATCAAAAAAGAAAGGATTGATAAAGAATGAATTTCGGACAGAACTTATACAACTGGTTTTTAAGCAACGCCCAGAGCTTGGTGCTTATGGCAATCGTGGTAATCGGTATCTACTTAGGATTTAAGAGAGAGTTTTCTAAGTTAATCGGCTTCCTTGTGATTGCCTTAATCGCTGTCGGGCTGGTATTCAATGCCGGTGGTGTCAAGGACGTGCTGTTAGAGCTGTTCAACCGTATCATTGGAGCGTAACAATCAATCGTTTGCGGTCACGCAAACTTACCTGTCCCCCTATGGGAGTTCGGGCATAGGGGGAATGAAAGGGGGCGACGGAATGGTATACAGATAAAAGATAGTCACACTATGAATTTTATTGAATGGCTGATTTTCAACTGATATAATGTGACTATATAGAAATAGCAAATTTCTAATTTGTGGAGGAAATAGAGTGGCTGAATATTTAGATGTTATAGATGAAAATGGAAATCTTACAGGAAAAACTGTTGACAGAAAAATTGCACATTATAAAGGAATTCGTCATAGAGCGTCGCATTTATGGCTAGTGCGTAGTAAAGGTGGAAAAATTCAAGTCCTTTTACAGAAACGCTCTCCAAACAAAGAGGCATTTCCTAATTGCTACGATATTTCTAGTGCTGGTCATGTTCCCGCAGGAGAAGATTTTGAAACATCTGCTTTACGTGAATTAGATGAAGAATTGGGAATTTGTGCAAAAAAGGAGGATTTAATATTTTGTGGAGATAGAAATGTTGTTTGGGACGGAGAGTTCAATGGTGAGCCATTTAAAGATAGACAACTTTCTAAAGTATTTATGATATGGCTAGATTTAGAAGAATGCGAATTTAAAGTTGACCATAAAGAAGTAGAAAGTGTCCATTGGATAGATTTAGAGCAATGTATAGAAGGAGTAAAGAATAATTTATTTCAGCATTATATTGCAATGGAAGAACTGGAAATCCTTAGTAAAGCATTAGGCTTATAAAATATAATTTCATATCTCCAACAAAGCGGTTTGTTACCCTAATATAGAATTTTCTGTTTGTGAAATTCAAAACTTGAAATATACCAGCAAATTTGATGTTATTACAGACATATAGGTAAATCATTATTTACAAAGGGTAATGAAATAAGAAAAATGATAAATCTCTGTTTGATAATGAGAATTAATAAATGTAGGAGGACAAATAATTATGGGAATAAAAATAGTATATGCTTATAATCAAGCTGAAGAAGTAGGCAAATTATTTACGGAATATACAGATATGTTAATTGAGAACGATAGTTCTTTCAAAGAATACTTAGAAATCCAAAATTATAGTGAAGAAATGGAACATTTGGAGAGCAAATATGGTTTGCCTGATGGAAGATTATATTTGGCTTATTGTGATGAGGAGTTAGCTGGTTGTATAGGATTGAGAAAAATTGATAGTCAAAATTGTGAAATGAAACGTCTCTATGTAAGACCAAAATTCAGAGGGCAAAAAATAGGTAATCTACTAGTTGAGAAAATCATAAATGATGCGAAAAAAATTGGATATTCGCACATGTTATTAGATACACTTCCTTTTTTGAAAAGCGCAATACATATGTATAAAAAATACGGCTTTTATGAAATAAACAGTTATAACGATAGTCCTATGGATACTTCCATATATATGAAACTTGATTTATAAATCCTACTACAATTTTATAGCTCACTCACAAAGCGGTTACTCCATTGGAGATCAACCGCTTTTTCTATACTCAAATTTCAGATTGGAGTGATTGATTGAAAGATATTTTTACCGATATGCAGGCAAAAATTGGGTGTCCGTATCTCTCCGACCTGCCCTATTACAAGCGTGCGGTCTGGTTTGAGATGAAACGCCTTTGCCTGTCTGACTACCCTAAGAAACAGTTGGAAGATTTTTCACGCTATGTATTCGGTGTGCCTTATACCGTCATACAGGAAGCGTTACAAAGAAAGGACGTGATGAAACATGGAAGAAATGCGTGTGCAGATTGAAGCAAGAGAACCGACAGACGGAGAAATCAGAGCCTTATGGTTCACCCTGCCTATCGACACGGAACAGGTGGAAGAACTGCTGGGGATTGATGTAGATACAGACTATTACTCTATCACGGGCAAGGAGCTTCCCTTTGCTGATGAAGTGCAGGAAGATACCACTGTGGAAAAACTCAATGACCTGTACGCTACTTACGAAAATCTACCCTCTGACTTGAAAGAGGACTATACGGAGCTGATGTGTTATTTCACCGACCTTGATGAACTGCACCGATACAGAAACGACATCATTCATTATTCATGGTGCAGAAACATGACGGACGTTGCCCGCCACATACTGAACAATGACCCAGACTTTACTTCCCTTAGTGAGAATGTTATCCGCTATTTCGATTATGAAGCCTACGGGCAGTACCTTGACGACAACGGACGCTTTGTGGAAACCGACCACGGTATCTATGAGCTTCCATAGAAAAGAGGTGTGTGCCTGTGGTGGACGACATGAGGGTGTATATCGCTAATCTTGGCAAGTACAATGAGGGCGAACTTGTCGGGGACTGGTTCTCTTTCCCTATTGACGAGGAAGATGTTGCGGAGCGTATCGGGCTGAACAGCTATTATGAGGAATACGCTGTCCATGATACCGACAACTTTCCTATTGAAATCGGGGAGTATATCTCCATTCAAGAACTCAATGAGATGTACGACATGATTTGCGAGCTTCCCGACTATATCACGGACGCTCTGGACGAGTTTGTTTCCCACTATGGAAGTCTGGAAGAAGTCTACGAACACAAGGACGACATTTATTTCTATCCAGACTGTGAGGACATGACCGACATTGCCTATTACTTCATTGACGAGTTACAAGTGCTGGGCGAGATACCGCTACCGTTGCAGAACTATATCGATTATGAAGCATACGGCAGGGACTTATCCATAGAGGGGACATTCATTGAAACAAGCCGAGGGATATGCGAGATACCATATTAGAGCTGGCAGATCAGCGACAGATTAAGTCGCTACTGTCAGCTTTTTCTATCAAGGACAGTCTGAAAAATGGCTGTCCTTTTCCATTACAACGAAAGGAGCTGAAACGAATTGAAGAAGATTAAGAGCTACACGGGTATCTGGAACGTGGAGAAAGTCTTATACGCAATCAATGACTTTACTCTCCCGTTTCCCGTTACCTTTACCCAGATAACGTGGTTTGTCATCACGGAGTTTACCGTCATTCTCTTAGGGGACTTACCGCCGTTATCGCTTATCGAGGGGGCATTTTTAAAATACTTCGGTATTCCCGTTGCCCTCACATGGTTTATGAGCCAGAAGACCTTTGACGGCAAGAAGCCTTACAGCTTTTTAAAGTCCATGCTGACTTATGCCGTCCGACCAAAAGTGACCTATGCAGGAAAAGCCGTGAAACTGGAAAAGAAAGTTTTCAGCGAACCCGTCACGGCGGTTAGGAGTGTGATGTATGTTCCCGATTAAGTATATCGACAACAACCTTGTCTGGAACAAGGACAACGAAGTATTCGCCTACTATGAGCTGATACCGTATAACTATTCTTTTCTGTCAGCGGAACAGAAGTTTATCGTCCATGACAGCTTCCGCCAGCTTATCGCACAGTCCCGTGAGGGAAAGATACACGCTTTACAGATAGCAACGGAAAGCTCTGTAAGAAGCATACAGGAGCAGTCAAAAAAGCTGGTAACAGGGCGACTTCGTGATGTGGCGATACAGAAGATTGACGAACAGACAGAAGCGTTAGTAAGCATGATTGGGGACAATCAAGTGGACTACCGCTTTTTTATCGGCTTCAAGCTCATTGTGACCGAGGAAAAAGTCAGCCTTGACAGCATGAAGAAATCGGCGTTTCTGACGTTCAAGGAATTTCTAAACGAGGTCAACCACACGCTGATGAATGACTTTATCTCCATGCCAGATGATGAAATCAACCGCTACATGAAAATGGAAAAACTGCTGGAAAATAAAATCTCCCGCCGTTTCAAGTTCCGACGCTTGGATAAGAACGACTTCGGGTATCTTATCGAGCATATCTACGGCAGGGACGGCGTGGCGTATGAGGACTACGAATATTCGCTTCCAAAGAAGAAGCTGAAAAAGGCAACGCTCATCAAGCAGTACGACCTTATCCGTCCGACCCGCTGTCTGATAGAGGAAAGCCAGCGATACTTGCGACTGGAACATGAGGACAGCGAGAGCTTCGTGTCCTACTTTACCGTCAATGCGATTGTGGGCGAGCTGGATTTTCCGTCGTCAGAAATCTTCTATTTCCAGCAACAGCAGTTCACCTTTCCCGTGGACACCTCTATGAATGTAGAAATCGTCGGGAACAGAAAAGCGTTATCGACTGTCCGCAACAAGAAAAAAGAGCTGAAAGACTTGGACAACCACGCCTATCAGTCTGGAAGCGAAACCAGCTCAAACGTGGTGGACGCATTAGACAGCGTGGACGAGCTGGAAACCGACCTCGACCAGAGCAAGGAAAGTATGTATAAACTTTCTTACGTTATCCGTGTGTCTGCTCCCGACCTTGACGAGCTGAAACGACGCTGTGATGAGGTCAAAGATTTTTACGACGATTTGAACGTCAAGCTGGTGCGACCCGCTGGGGATATGCTGGGGCTTCACTCTGAATTTCTTCCCGCCAGCAAGCGTTATATCAATGACTATGTGCAGTATGTGAAATCGGACTTTCTGGCGGGGCTTGGCTTTGGGGCGACACAACAGCTTGGCGAGAATACAGGTATCTATATCGGCTATTCCGTGGACACGGGAAGAAACGTCTATTTACAGCCCTCTCTTGCTTCACAGGGTATCAAGGGGACAGTCACCAATGCTTTAGCTTCTGCCTTTGTCGGTTCGCTGGGCGGTGGAAAGTCATTCTGCAACAATCTGATTGTCTATTATTCCGTTCTCTTTGGGGGACAGGCTGTCATTCTCGACCCTAAAAGCGAGCGTGGCAACTGGAAAGAAACGCTCCCAGAGATAGCCCATGAAATCAATATCGTCAATCTTACCAGCGATAAGGAAAATGCTGGGCTTCTTGACCCGTTCGTCATTATGAAGAATGTAAAAGACGCTGAAAGTCTGGCGATAGACATTCTCACATTCCTTACGGGGATTTCCTCTAGGGACGGCGAGAAGTTCCCTGTCCTTAGAAAAGCGGTGCGAGCCGTGACCCAGAGCGATCAGCGAGGCTTGCTCCATGTGATAGACGAGCTACGCAGAGAGGACACGGCGATAGCCCGCAATATTGCCGACCATATCGACAGCTTTACGGACTATGACTTTGCACATCTGCTGTTCTCGGACGGTTCAGTGTCTAACGCTATCAGCTTGGACAATCAGCTCAATATCATACAGGTGGCAGATTTGGTACTTCCCGACAAGGACACGACCTTTGAGGAATACACGACCATAGAACTGCTGTCCGTGGCTATGTTGATTGTTATTTCCACCTTTGCCTTAGACTTCATTCATTCAGACCGCAGTATCTTTAAAATCGTGGATTTAGATGAAGCGTGGGCGTTCCTCAACGTGGCACAGGGAGAAACGCTCTCAAATAAGCTGGTGCGTGCGGGACGTGCTATGCAGGCGGGCGTGTACTTTGTCACGCAATCCTCTGGCGACGTGTCAAAGGAAAGTTTGAAAAACAATATCGGCTTGAAGTTTGCCTTTAGAAGTACCGACATCAACGAGATAAAGCAGACCCTTGAATTTTTCGGTATCGACAAGGACGACGAGAACAACCAGAAAAGGCTTCGTGATTTGGAGAACGGACAATGCCTGCTTCAAGACTTGTACGGGCGTGTGGGCGTGGTGCAGATACACCCAGTCTTTGAGGAATTACTGCACGCCTTTGATACCAGACCGCCCGTGAAAAGAGAGGTGGAGTGATGAAAGATAGGATAAAGGGGCTTCTGACAAAAAAGAAGCTCTTTCGTTTTTTCAAGATAGCTGTGATTGTGGTACTGACGACCATTGCCCTGCTCTCCCTATTGGGGACGGTGGCACACGCTTCTGGGCTGGTAGATGATACCGTCAATGCGGACAACCTGTATTCACAGTACCCGCTGGAGAACTACCAGCTTGACTTCTATGTGGACAATAGCTGGGGCTGGCTTCCGTGGAACTGGCTGGACGGTATCGGAAAGAGCGTGCAGTATGGGCTTTACTGTATCACCAACTTTATCTGGACTATCAGCCTGTATCTAAGCAACGCCACGGGGTACGTCGTCCAGCAGGCGTATAAGCTGGACTTCATCAACGACATGGCAGACAGTATCGGGAAAAGCATACAGACCCTAGCGGGCGTAACGGAAAATGGCTTTGGAAGTACGGGCTTCTATGTGGGCTTCCTGCTTCTCATTATCCTTATCGTGGGTATCTATGTTGCCTACACGGGACTTATCAAGCGAGAAACCAGCAAGGCACTCCACGCTGTTATCAACTTCGTTGTGGTGTTTATCGTGTCCGCTTCCTTTATCGCCTACGCTCCCGACTATATCAAGAAGATAAACGATTTTTCCAGTGATATAAGCACCGCTTCTCTGGATTTGGGAACAAAAATCATGCTCCCCGACAGCGACAGTCAAGGAAAAGACAGCGTGGACTTGATAAGGGACAGCCTGTTCTCCATACAGGTACAACAGCCGTGGCTACTTCTGCAATTTGGCAACAGCGATATAGAGGAAATCGGGGCTGACCGTGTGGAAGCTCTGGTATCGGTCAGCCCGTCAGCAGACGACGGGGCGACCCGTGAGGACGTGGTGAAAACGGAAATCGAGGATAACGACAATGACAATCTGACGATACCGCAGGTCATCAACCGTCTGGGAATGGTGTTCTTCCTGCTCATCTTCAATCTGGGGATAACGATATTCGTATTCCTGCTCACAGGCATGATGATATTCTCCCAGATACTATTTATCATTTTTGCTATGTTCCTGCCTATCAGCTTCCTGCTCTCCATGATACCCAGCTATGAGAATATGGCGAAACAGGCAATCGTGCGAGTGTTCAATACGATTATGACAAGGGCGGGGATAACGCTCATTGTCACGGTGGCTTTCAGTATTTCCAGTATGTTCTACAACATATCCACCGATTACCCGTTTTTTATGATTGCGTTCTTACAGATAGTCTGCTTTGCGGGTATCTACATGAAGCTGGGCGACCTTATGAGTATGTTCAGTTTAAATGCTGGGGACAGCCAGAGCATGGGACGCAGGATATTCCGTCGCCCTTATCTGTTCATGCGACACAGGGCTAGGCGTATGGAACACCGTATCGCAAGGGCGGTTGGAAAAGGAAGTATGGTTGGAGCTGGAACAGGGGCTATGGCGGGAGCGGTTCTTTCTTCTGCTGGGAATAAACAGTCCCATGCCGGCACGACCCGCAAGCGTGACAATACTTCTTTTGGAAGCCGAGCTGGTTCAGCGGTAGGTGCGGTGCTTGATACGAAAAACAAGGTCAAAGACAAGGCAACGGCTGTCAAGGAGAATATCAAGGATATGCCGACCCAGACTGCCTATGCTGTACACTCCGCAAAGGAAAAGGCAAAATCCAGTGTTTCCGACTTCAAGCGTGGCATTGTGCAGGGGCAGGAAACCAGACAAAGCGAGCGTGCCGACAAGCTCCAACAGCATAGACAGAATATCGCTGATAAGCGTATGGAACTTCAAAAGGCACAGGAAGCAAAGCAGGCTGGAAGAAAAACGGACGGATCAGCGACAACAGGAGCTACCCGTCCCCATGATAGACCTGTCACCGCTTCTCCTGCTTCAAAGACAGACACAGGAAAAGCACAGGAAATCAAGCGTTCTGTCACGACCGACAAGGTACATACCGAGCCGACCACGCCACAGCCTGTCAAGGAGCGTCCGCTTGCTTCTGGTACAGAAAAGAAAACTTCTGTCCCTGTATCACAGCCACAGGGACAGCGACAGACCGTAAGACGTACCGTGGAGCAGACAAGCAAGACAGAGCGTACTCTTTCCAGCCAGCAGAAACAGACGAATTACCAGAAAAATCAACAGACCGTGAAGAAAACCACCACAAAGAAAGGACGTAGGAAATGAAACTAAGACATCTCGCCATTATCGGCAGTCTGTTTCCATTCCTTATTGCGATAGTGCTTTTCTTTGGTGTCCTTATCAGTGCCGAGGACGATGACGGGGGCGGTGGTTCTTCCTCATGGGTAACGGGCATGAACCTGTCCGCAGAGGTCTTGAAACATCAGCCTATGGTGGAGAAATACGCAAAGGAATACGGCATATCCGAGTACGTCCCCTATCTGCTGGCAATCATACAGGTGGAAAGTGGCGGGACAGCCGAGGATGTTATGCAGAGTTCCGAGAGCATGGGCTTACCACCTAATTCCCTTGATACGGAAAGCTCAATCAAGCAGGGGTGCAAGTATTTTGCGTCCCTGCTTTCTTCAGCAGAAAATCAAGGCATAGAGGATATAAACGTCGTGGTGCAGTCCTATAACTATGGCGGTGGCTATATCGACTATGTGGCTAAGAACGGAAAAAAGCACAGCTTCACGCTGGCAGAGAATTTCGCCCGTGATAAATCTGGCGGGAAGAAAGTCACCTACACAAACCCTATCGCTGTCGCACGCAATGGTGGCTGGCGTTACGGGTACGGGAATATGTTCTATGTGGAGCTTGTCAGCCAGTATCTTACTGTCAGTCAAGTATCGGGCGAGCTGGCACAGAAGATAATGAATGAAGCTCTGAAATATCAAGGCTGGGACTATGTGTACGGCGGGAGCAATCCTAACACTTCTTTTGACTGTTCGGGGCTGGTTCAATGGTGCTATGGCAAGGCGGGTATCAATCTGCCGAGAACGGCACAGGCACAGTATGACGCTACCCAGCATATCCCGCTTTCACAGGCACAGGCTGGGGATTTGGTGTTCTTCCACAGTACCTACAATGCGGGAACGTATGTAACCCACGTCGGTATCTATGTGGGAAATAACCAGATGTACCACGCTGGCGACCCGATAGGCTACGCTGACCTTACAAGCTCCTACTGGCAACAGCACCTTATCGGAGCTGGCAGAATTAAGCAATAGAAAGGAATGGAAATCATGTTCAAGAAGAAAGAAAAACCGATAAAGGAAAAGAAAGTCCGTACTATGAAAGTGGGGACGCATAAGAAGTCCGTCATTGCCCTCTGGGTGGTGCTTATCGCAAGCGTGAGCTTTGGTGTGTATAAGAATTTTACGGCTATCGACCAGCACACCACACATGAGATAGAAACCATACAGCTCCGCTTGAATGACACCAACGGCATAGAAAATTTCGTTAAGAACTTTGCGAAGTCCTATTACACATGGAGCAACAGCAAGGAAGCAATCGAAGCAAGGACACAGGCTATCAGTGCCTATCTGACACAGGAATTGCAGGATTTGAATGTTGATACTGTGAGAACGGATATACCGACCAGCTCCACAGTCACGGACGTACTTATCTGGGACGTGGAACAGTCTGAGGAGAACGCTTTTACTGTTACCTACGAAGTAGATCAGCAGATAAAAGAGGGCGACCAGACAAGGAATGTATCTGAAACCTATACCGTGACCGTTCATGTAGACGCTGACGGGGATATGGTGATTATCCAGAACCCGACTCTTGCCCCAGCTATGGAAAAATCCGGTTATGAACCAAAGGCACAGGAAGCAGACAACAGTGTGGACGCTGACACGATAAATGACGCTACGGCGTTTCTGGAAACATTCTTCAAGCTGTACCCTACCGCAACGGACAAGGAGCTTGCCTACTATGTAGAGGGAAATGCCCTTGAACCGATAGGCGGGGACTATCTCTACTCCGAGCTTGTCAATCCTGTATTTACGGCTGACGGCGATAATGTGGAAGTAAGTGTTGCGGTGAAGTTCATTGATAATCAGACAAAGGCGACACAGGTATCACAGTATGAGCTGACGCTTCATAAGGATAGCAACTGGAAGATTGTAGGATAAATATCGAAAGCGTGCATTTCTACGTTGATATGCACGTTTTCTTTTTTGATAATCTGCATTTTCTTTTCTTGATTTTTGTACACTTCAATGATAAAATGAGTGCAAGCACTTGCATGGAGGTGTATTATGGACGAAACAAGCCAAAAAATAATAGACGCAACAATGGCATTAATTCGAGATAAAGGATATGTAGCCACAACAACGAAAGATATAGCACGAAAAGCTGGTGTAAATGAATGTACTTTATTTCGGAAATTTAAAAACAAAAAAGATATTGTCTTAAATGGTGTAGCACAAGAAAAATGGAGAGGAAATGTTACACCAGAAATTTTTCAAAATGTCACATGGGACTTAGAACATGATTTAGAAATGTTCATGAGTATATACATGGAAAAAATGACACCCGATTTTGTGAATTTGTCTATTGGGTTAAGGGCGCCACAACTTTATGATGAAACTGCTTCTTTAATAATGAAAGTACCTCAATCTTTCTTGTCAGCATTAATTGATTATTTTCACAAAATGGAAGAAAGAGGAAAGTTGCCTCACTTAGATTTTGAATGTTTAGCGCTGACTTTTTTTTCAGCAACTTTCGGATATACTTTCCTGAGAGCTTCCTTTGATGATAAGCTAACAGTAGTAAAGCAGAATGATTTTATAAAGAGTAGTGTTAAAACATTTTGCAGAGGAATATCACAACTATAATTTTTTTAGGTACTATGATTTCATAGTACCTAAAAAAACAATCTCTATGCAAGCAAGTACTCGCAAACAATAAGGAGGAATATTATATGCAGATATCTGGAGCAGAATTATTTGTCAAAGCACTAAAAAAAGAAAAAGTTGATGTTTTATTTGCTTATCCCGGAGGACAAGCAATCGATTTATTTAATGCTTTATATGGAGAAAAAGAAATAGAAGTTATTTTACCACGTCACGAGCAAGGTTTAGCTCATATGGCTGACGGTTATGCTCGTTCTACTGGAAAGGTCGGGGTATGTTTAGTAACAAGTGGTCCGGGAGCTACAAATCTTGTGACGGGTATAGCTACTGCAAATTATGATAGCGTACCATTAGTTTGTTTTACTGGTCAAGTTCCTACACATCTTATTGGGAATGACGCTTTTCAAGAAGTTGATATTGTAGGTATTACTCGAAGTATTAGCAAATATGCCATTACAGTAAGAAAACGTGAAGAGTTGGCAAAAGTAATAAAAAAAGCATTTTATATTGCCAAAACAGGAAAACCGGGTGTAGTAGTTGTTGATATACCTAAAGATATACAACAAGCACTTGGTAGTGACGATTATCCAACAGAGATAAGTGTTCGAGGATATAAACCTAATACTTCAGTGCATATAGGACAAATGAAAAAAGCATGGGAAATTTTAAAAAATGCCAATAAACCTGTTTTTTTAATAGGTGGCGGTGTAAATATAGCCCATGCAGGGGCTGAATTAACAAAACTTGTTGAATTAACTGGGGTTCCTGTTGTTACAACGATAATGGGAAAAGGGGCAATTCCAACTACACATAAACTATATATTGGTAATATTGGTATTCACGGAAATTATGCGTCAAATCATGCAATTTGTGACTGTGATGTTCTTTTTTCAATTGGAACTAGGTTTAATGATCGTATTACAGGAAATATAGAAAATTTTGCTCCTAATGCTAAAATAATTCACATAGACATTGATACTTCCTCAATTTCTAGAAATATAGAAGTTGATATTCCAATAGTAGCTGATGCTAAAAATGCCATAACTGATTTGTATAAAATGGCTACTCCTTTAGATATTAAAGAATGGATAAAACAGATTTTAGAATGGAAGAAATCTTATCCTCTATGTATGAAAAACGACAGTTTAACACCACAAATGATTATACAGCATATTAATGAAATATTTGATGAAGCTATCATTGCTACTGATGTAGGGCAAAATCAATTATGGACTACACAGTTCCTTGAACTCAATCAACAAAAGCAAATGCTAACATCTGGAGGCTTAGGCACAATGGGTTATGGTTTACCTGCTTCAATTGGTGCAAAAATAGGAAATCCAGATAAAGATGTCATTGTAATTTCTGGAGACGGGGGTATGCAGATGAACATTCAAGAACTAGCTACGGCTGTTGTAAATGAGTTGCCTATTACCATATGCATATTTAATAATGGATATTTAGGTAATGTTAGACAATGGCAAGAAATGTTCTATGATAAGCGATACGCTTATACATGTATGCGTTATCGAAAAGGTTGTAATATTGCTTGCAATACTCCTAATAAATGTTGCCCAGAATTTATACCCGATTTTATAAAATTAGCTGAAAGTTATGGCGCAAAAGGTATTCGTATTACAGAAAGCAAGGAAATAGAAAATGCCTTATTAGAAGCAAAAAGAAATACGAAAACACCTACCATTATTGAATTTATCATAGGAAGAGAAGTTAATGTTATGCCTATTGTCCAACCCGGTCAACCATTAGATAGTATGATATTGGAGGGAGAAGAAAATAAATGAAGAAAAGATGGATATGTTTATTTGTTGAAAATGAAATAGGTGTATTAGCTCGAATTGCCGGACTGTTTTCTGGAAAATCATATAACTTAAATAGTTTGACCGTGGGAGCAACAGAAGATACTTCTATTTCTCGTATGACAATTAGCTTAACAAGCGACGATAAAACATTTGAGCAAATAAAAAAGCAACTTAATAGAAGTGTGGAAGTAATTAAAGTTGTAGATTATACAGATATTCCTATTCATATGAAAGAAATTTTATTTATACAAATTAATAATTGTTCGGATAATGATAAAACAGAAATAAATAGACTAGCAAATATTTTTTCGGTTTCTGTTATTGATTATAACTTTTCATCAATTTTACTTCAATGTACGCAAACAGAATATAAGAACAATGCTTTGATTTCCTTATTGAAGAAAAAATTCTTAAACAGAATAGAAATTACTAGAGGTGGGAGTGTTGCTGTTGAAGCAATCGGAATATCTGAAAGATAATATTTATTTTGATTATAAAGGCGGTGGTATGTAATGGGAAAATTTTAATTATTAATTTTTCTGAAAAGGAAGAAAAACTTTGTAAAAAGGTTATTCAGTGGTTATCTGATGAATTAGATATTACTATCGTTCCAATAAAACAGCAGATGAATAATTTTCATATTGACCCATTAACACGCACCTATGTCAAAAATACTGGAGAAACGGTATATTTGACCGCAAAACAATTCGACCTATTGTATTTTCTTTTCAGCCATAGAGGACAGGTATTTACAAAAGAACAGATTTACGAAAATGTGTGGGGGTATGACAATGCGCCAGACGCAAGCAATCTTTCCTCGTTCATCAGAAAGCTAAGACTAAAAATCGAGCCATACCCAGACAATCCACGATACATCATCACTGTCTGGGGTGTGGGTTATAAATTCAGTGAAAAAGAAAAACCGTAGCTGTACTTCACAATTCATTGTGATCTGCACGCTACGGTTTTATCTATTGAACTGATTTCTTACTTCTTTGTCCCTACGCATGGCTGATTTTGCACATTTCAGCAGGTCAACTAAAAATCGGGTTTCGTATTCGTCGCAATCCTCAAAAATCTCTTTTGCTTCTCCCTTGAAAATATTGTCTGAAGCAAGTACATTATCACATAGGAGAACATCAACTGATACGGAAAGAGCATTGGCAATCTCAATCAGTGTCGGCAGGCTGACTTTTGTTTTCCCTGTCTCCACGTTGCTCATGTGGGCTGGGGTAATATCTATAATGTCTGCGACGGCTTCCTGTGTTATGCCTTTCTTAATTCGTGCTATTTTAATACGCTGTCCGATTGCTTTATAGTCTATTTCCACAGTTTTCCTCTCCTTTCTTGCTTTTCATTATTGTAACTATTCACAGAGTGTAATATAATACTCTGTATAGATGAAACATTTACTCACTATATTTTTGGCGGATTTTTTGAAATATATCATTAATTTTGAGAAAAGAGGTGTTCTGACCGTATGATGAAATTCAGTAAAAGGGACAGCAAAAAAATGATAAAAGAAATGGCTCGTCTGCATGGGCTTTCTGTTTCAGAAGTCCGTGAGCAGATACAGGGGAAAATCATAGACGCAATGAACAGTGACGACCCAGAACAGCAGGCACAGTTTAAGCGTCTGTTTGGCAACAGTACACCTACACCAGAGGAATTTATCTGTATTGCCAGCAGACAGTTAAAATTTTAATGATTTAGGAGTGGCTATTATGGGACAAGCAGAGAAGCAAAAGGAAGTGTTTCTGTCCGTATGCGGACAGCATGACTACAACTTACTGACGGGCAAGGAAGCCATGACACAGACAGATTTTGAACGTATCACCTATATTACTATGGCTCTGGGCTATACTTCCTATACACAGGAATTGATTGGTGAACATTTGGACTTGGCGTGCAATGAAGCGGAACGGGCAGACAGGGAATTTGATATTCTGCAAGACTATCCTGCTTATTATGATGATGAAAACGTCTATGAACAGAGAGATAAATGGCTGGCAGACTTCATCAGTCAAGTACCGCCAGCAAAGCAGGACGATATTCGCCAGCTCATTAAAGAAAATACAGAGATTATCTGATACACAGGGTTATCGCAATCACGGCATTTATGCTGGGGGTGATAGCCTTTTTTTAGTTCCTGCCAAAAAACAGGAACTTGGACGGAATTAGGACGGATTTATCTTTTATGCTTATCCTGTTGAAATTTGCCTTATTTTGGCAAGGCGGTTTCTTCACGGGAGGATTACGAATGACAGGAGCGCATAAAAGAAAATCATCAAAAAAGTTTTAATCCATGTTAAGGGAGTTTACAACTATTTCCGTGTAGAATTTCCTCAATATTTGTCGATTATATTCGCTAAAGCTCAACGAGGTTATCAAAACTTCTTGGGCTTTTTTGCTTTTTCTGGATTTCTTTTTCAAACTTTGCCAGTTCATATCCTCTCATTTGTATTAATGACGGAAAGGGGGAAGGAACGGTTACAATCACCGCCTTTTGACAAGCGAAAGGAGGTGAAAATGTGAAAAGACCCACTTCTCCGGAAGATGTTCAGAAAGTCTTTGACTGTTACTGCAAGAAGATTTTGAAGAATGAAGCAATCAATATTCAGAAGCACAACCAGCGTATGAACGATTTGCAGATTTCCTTTTCAGAACTCACGCCAGAACAGCTTGCGGAACTCTCGACTTATGATGATTATTCCACAGACTATGACCTTTACAAAGTCATGGGCTATGACGTGAAAATCAAGAATGAGCTGTTGAGTGAAGCATTGCAGGAACTTTCTGAGGAAGAACGCTTTATCTTGTTGCTCTACGGTTTAGGCTTCAACGACGGCGAGATTGCCGACTTGCTGAAAATTGTACGCCGTACAGTGAACTATAAGCGTCAAAGAGGATTTGAAAAAGTCAGAAAAAGAATGGAGGAAAAACAGCATGAAGAAGAATAAAGCGGTACATAAAGGCAATGGCTTATTGCCTTACCCTGTTATCGTTTCCGCTTCACAGGGCGATATTCTGGCTATGAATGTTGTCTTATGCCATTACGAGCCATACATTGCCCGCTTGTCCATGCGAACAAGTATTGACGAATACGGCAATCCTCACACCAGCGTTGACGAGGATATGCGTAGCCGTCTGGAAGCAAAACTGATTGAGCAGGTACTTAATTTCAAAGTAGCTTAAAACTACGTCCTATTGCAGAGTGACGCATTATCCCCTTTCCTGCGTCCTCTCTGGGGCTTGTATATCTATCAAAGTCTATATGACCTCATATGGGCTTTGACAGGCGTATAAGCCGTTGTGGTCTTTGACAACTGAATAAAGCAGACAGATACGTTTGTGATACAGCGAGCCACGGGAACTGTACGCCATGACCTTTCCAAAAGGAAGCGAGCGACCCACGCAGTGATCCGAGAGCGACCTTTGGAAAAGTCGCCCCGCCATGACCTGTATTCACAGGATAATGATACGTCCCAGAGGTGGTTTTGCTCATAGGAATGAGATTGGTTGAGATACCAGCGGAGCTTTTCCAGAGCCGTCTGTCTGCTTCCCAAAATACAGGAAAGGGGGTGTTGCAAAATAAGTGATACTGATATGCTTATTTTGCTGATATATGAACAAGACAAAAGAGCGAAAAACCAGCCAGCCGATTACTGTTGATATAGAGGGACTTTCTGCTATGCTCTCATGCGGTCATGCTACGGCAAGGAAAATCGGTGAGCAGGCAGAAGCAAAAATTGTCATAGGTCGCAGGGTTCTTTACTCCGTGGAAAGGGTCAAAAAATATCTGCTTTACCTTGCAGAATAGTACAGTCTTCTATTTATGTTCTTGCGGAAATATGGTATAATTATTTATAGGCAAACCACGCTGTGAGAACATGAAAAGAGGGCTACAAGAAAGGAATGGTTCTCATGGCAGTTAGCAGAAAAGACCCGAAAGGGAGAAAATTAAGAGAGGGCGAAAGCTGGCGTAATGACGGCAGATACAGTTATCGCTTCACAGATATAAGAACAGGAAAACGTCGCACAATCTATGCACAGGATTTACCAGAGCTTAGAGAGAAAGAAAAAAAGATTGCAAAGGATATGGACGACAACATTCTGACAGACAGTGCAATCAAGAAAATGACGTTAAACACCTTGTTCGAGCGATACATGGCGACCCGTGAACTGAAAGAGCCTACACGAGTGAATTACATTCGTGTATGGAATAATCGGGTGAAAGATGAAATCGGCAACATTAAAGTTGTCCAGATGTTACCCTCTCACATTAAAGCCTACTATTCAAAATTATCCAAAGCTGGATATGCTCATTCTACTATCAAGTATATTAACAACATGATTTTTCCTGCGTTGGAAATGGCGGTTGATGATGATATTATCCGTAAAAATCCAGCAAAAGGTTC
The DNA here is from genome assembly GCF_002161155.1 of Massilimicrobiota sp. An105. Taxonomy (NCBI): domain Bacteria; kingdom Bacillati; phylum Bacillota; class Erysipelotrichia; order Erysipelotrichales; family Erysipelotrichaceae; genus Massiliimicrobium; species Massilimicrobiota sp. An105. The sequence continues at coordinate 981 of NZ_NFLY01000023.1, read as the reverse complement.
TATCAGCGATTATGGCAGACCAGCAGAGGAACGTGTGGCGTTGACAATCTCACAACAGGAAAAGCTCATTGATTTTGTGAAGCAGAGCAATGTCTACAATACCTATTATCCTATGCTTACGATTATGATAGGCACAGGGTTAAGGTGTGGAGAGCTGATCGGTCTTACATGGAAAGACGTGGACACGAGAGCAAGACGCTTGAATGTAGACCACCAGCTTATTTACAAGAACTATGGAGACGGCTGTCGTTTCCATATCTCTACTCCAAAGACGGACTCTGGTATTCGTGTGATACCTATGACGCAGGAAGTACAGAAAGCATTTGAAGAGCAGAGAAAAATCAACTTCATGCTGGCAAAAGATAAGTCTTATGAGGTGGACGGATATTCTGGTTTTGTTTTCACTGCTAAATCCGGCAGACCGCTTATGCCTTATGGTGTAAACAGTGTATTGTATAACATTGTAGACGCTTATAACAAAGCGGAAGTCCAAAAAGCAAAGAAAGAACACAGGAAAGCAGAACTGCTTCCAAAGGTTTCCGCTCATGTTATGCGACACACAGCCTGCACGAGAATGGCAGAGTGCCGTATGGACATTAAGGTATTACAGTACATCATGGGACACGCTCATTTTGATGTGACTATGGAAGTGTATAACCACTTGGGCGACAGAGCAAGGATTGAAAACGAGATAGCAAAGCTGGATAGTATGGCAGTGAACTTCTGACACCATAAAAGAAAAAATTGGTGTCAAATTGGTGTCAAACCTAAGAAAAATGACAATTTCAAGAGTGGAAAATGCCTGCAAACCATTGATTTTACAGGGTTTGCAAAAAAATATAAAAATTATTAGCACTCGCCTCTTGACTCTGCTAAAATAGAGGACTATAATATAAATAGAAATAAGGAAAGAGAATAAAAAAGGCATTCCTTACTTCTCATATCAAACATTGTTCATTCTCTAACAATGCTTAGAATTAT